>DCUU01000034.1 GCA_002328565.1 Candidatus Moranbacteria bacterium UBA2206 | reverse complement strand
GTGGTGAAATTTATCATCTCTCAAAAGAAGGAGGATAAAAAAGAAAAGGAAGATGACGGAAAAGAAATTGTCGAAAATCCGCACAAGGAAATTACCGATTTCAAAATGGAGGAAGGCAACGGGGAAGATGATGAACTTTTGAAACAAATTGAAGAAGAAATAAAGCGCGCCAAAAAAGCCAGTGCTTCATTTTTGCAAAGAAGATTTAGAATTGGCTATGCTCGAGCAGCCAGAATTTTGGATATACTCGAAGAAAAAGGCGTGATTGGACCGGCCGATGGCGCTAAGCCCCGCGAGGTTTATGGCGTGGCTGAAGAAGGCAGTATTGAATATGAAAATAATGTAGCTGATCAGGAGAAAAGAGATAAGTGGGAGATATAATTATGCAACATGTAACATGAAACATGAAACATGAAACATGTAAAACGAAACAAGCTTAATTTTTTTGTTTCATGCTATATGTTTCATGCTATATGAACTATGAATGGTTTTACAAAAAAAAGCGTTGGCACATTGACGCTGGGAGAAAAATTGAAAAAATTGCGAAGTGATAAGCGGACTTCAATCGGCGAAGCTTCAAGGTTTACCAAAATTCAGCCAGCTTATTTAGAATATCTTGAAGAAGGTCTTTGGGAAAAGCTTCCGGCGGATGTTTATGTTAAAGGATTTCTGCGAAGTTATGCAGATTTTTTGGGTGTAGATGAAAAAATTCTTATCCGACTTTATGAACGGGAAAAAGAAATTCGGGCAAATTTGAAAAAGAACGAAAAAACCGATTCAAAAAAAGAAAAGCCAATTAATATCTCTCCTTTTATCTTTACTCCTAAAAAAATTCTTATCTCTGCTATAACTGTGTTGGTTTTTGCCGGACTATTTTTGCTGTATAATGAAATAAATTCTTTTGCCAATGCTCCAAGTTTGGTTATTTTGAATCCACAAGACAAAAGTCAGGTGGACGGAAACTCGATTTATATTGAAGGAGTAACGGACAAAGAATCACTCCTCTATATGAATAACCAGCCAATATTAGTGGGGGATGACGGAAGGTTTAGGGAAAACCTAACTCTGCAAGCTGGACTTAATAATATCAATATAAGATCAATTAATAAATTCAAAAAAGAAACTACGCAGAATTTAAGTATTCAATCTAACTACAAAGAGCAGGAAGAAAATAAGGATTCCACGGCAGAAGAAAATATTTCTGCTGATGCACAACTTAAGAAGATAAAAATAGAAATTAGAGTTGAGCCCGGTCCGGTCTGGGTGAATGTGGAAGCGGATGGCAGTATTGTTTTTGATGGTACGATGCTCAGTGGAGCAGTACAATCATTTGAGGGTGATGAAAAAATAATCATAAATTCAGGTAGAGGCAAAGCGACTTTCGTTAAGTTTAATGGTCAGGATTTAGGAGCGTTAAGCTTGGATTCGGGTGCAGTTAAGGGCGTTGTTTTTACTCCAGAAACTAAAATTGACAGCCCTGTGGATAAACCGAAAAATTAGGCTCTTGTCAAAATTCTTGCGGAGTGATACAATATCAGTATAAAAAATAATAATTAAACAAAAGCTTATGAAAGAAGAAAAGGATGGCAAAAAGTTATTGGCAGTTGTTGATGAAATTAGAGAGAAATTTGGTGATGGAGTGCTCATGAAATTGGGGGACGTCAAAAGAGTGGATGTGGCTTCAATTCCAACCGGTGCAATTTCTCTGGACATTGCACTAGGTATTGGTGGAATTCCGCGCGGGAGAGTGGTGGAAATTTATGGACCAGAATCAAGTGGAAAAACAACTTTGACTTTGCATATAATTGCTAACGCGCAAAAAGCTGGAGGAGTGGCGGCGTTTATCGACGCTGAGCATGCGCTTGACCCGGAATATGCCAAGAGAATCGGGGTGAATATTAATGATCTTTTGATCTCCCAGCCGGACAATGGCGAACAAGCTTTGGATATTGTGGAAACATTGGTAAATTCGGGAGAAATTAGTATTATAGTAGTGGACTCCGTGGCAGCGCTGGTGCCGAAAGCCGAAATTGAAGGTGAGATGGGGGACTCGCATATGGGGCGTCAAGCTAGGCTTATGTCGCAGGCTTTGCGAAAACTCACGGCTATCATTGCCAGATCAAATTGCACTGTAATTTTCATTAATCAAATTAGAATGAAAATCGGCGTAATGTTTGGCAATCCGGAAACAACTACAGGCGGGAATGCTTTGAAATTTTATGCATCAGTGCGAATTGAAGTGAGGAGATCAGCACAAATCAAAAAAGGCGAAGATATTGTGGGTAATCGCACAAAGGTGAAAATTGTCAAAAATAAAGTAGCTCCACCTTTCAAGACTTGCGAATTTGACATTATGTACAACGAAGGCGTGAGCGCTTCAGGAGACGTGTTAGATACAGGAGTCAAATATGAAGTGATTGAAAAGAAAGGCAACTCATATAATTTCAGTGAGATAAAACTCGGAGTGGGTCGAGAAAATGCCAAAGCTACCCTCAAAGCTGATCCGAAAATTATGAAAGAAATCAATAAAAAGATTTATGAGAAGCTAAAAGAACAAGAAAAAGCGGAGGAATAATATCTTTTTTCATCCTTGCAAAACTAAAGTATGTCTGTTAGAATAGTCTCATAACCTTGAGAGAGGTTTTTAATTAATATTAAAAAATTCAAAAATTATGAAGTATGAAAAAGACTTTCCGCTTTCCAATACGAAAGTTGAAGGGGTGGATAAAAAATACAATCTTTCTGATTTGAATGAAAGGCGGGAATATTTTGAAGCAAAGGCAGGTGAAGAAGTGGCTAAACTTAAGAAATTTTTTGATGAAGGAAAAACTTTTATTGTCTATCTTTTGGGTAAGAAAAATGCTGGAAAAGGAACGTATACTAAGCTTTTGATGGAACTTTTTGGGAAAGATAAAATTGGTCATATTTCAGTAGGAGATATAGTACGAGATGTTCACTCAGCTATGGAGGATGAAAATAAGAAAAAAGAATTGATAGAATATTTACATAAAAATTATCGTGGATTTTTAACTCCAGAAAAAGGATTAGAAGCGCTTTTAGGTCGGGATCAAAAGACTCTTTTGCCGGATGAATTTATTCTTGCGCTTGTAAAAAGAGAAATAGATATGATGCCAAAGAAGGCACTTTTTATAGATGGACTTCCTCGCAATATGGAACAAATTTCCCATGCTATATTTTTCAAGGAGCTGATTGATTATCGTCAAGACCCAGATATTTTTGCTGCGATTGATATCCCAGAAGCTGTGATTGATGAACGTATGAAATGGAGGGTTGTTTGCCCAATTTGTCATACTCCAAGAAATCTAAAATTGTTTACTACGCAAGAAGTTGGATACGAAGAAGATAAAAAAGAATTTTTCCTAAAATGTGACAATCCTGATTGTCAGAATGCAAAAATGACTGCGAAAGAAGGAGACAATCTTGGTATTGAAACTATTCGGGAAAGATTGGAAATGGATGATAAGTTGATAAATAAAGTTTTTTCTTTGCATGGTGTGCCAAAAATTCTCATTAGAAATGCGGTGCCAGTTGAAAAATCAAATGAATTAGTAGATGACTACGAAATAACCCCGGAATATTATTACGAATATGATGAGATGAATAAAACAGTAAAAACGCTAGAAAGACCATATACAGTCAAGGATGATGAAGGCGTGGAAGTCTTTAGTCTCCTAGCTCCTCCTGTAGCATTATCACTTATCAGACAATTAGTAAAAGCTTTGAATCTTTAGAAATAAACAAACAAAAAAATCCCTGAAAATATTTCGGGGATTTTTTTAAGGCTCTAATTTTTTATTTGGCCATAGTTTTGATGCACTTAGTGCAGACTTTTTTGGATTTCCCGTCAACTTTTTTGACTTGCAAGTTAATCATGTATTTTCGCAAAGTCTTTACCTGGGAATGACTAACTTTGTTTCCAACTTGGGGACCTCGACCGCAAACATCACATACTCTACTCATAATCATGAAACATGAAACATATAACATGAGACAAAAATGAAACAAAAATGTTTCATGCTTCATGTTGTGTGCTACATGCATAGGTTGATTTATTACAAGATATAATGTAGCATATAAGGGTAATAAAAGCAAGGGAAAGATGTTTTAACCCCGCACCAGTTCCAATATAGATTTAAGGTAGTATTAAGTTGGTTGTGCGTGGTCGCCTAACGGCTTTACTTTGCAATAAAATTTAGTAAATTCTTCGAACTGGTGCAGGGGTGCTTAATTTTGTTCCTGCTCACTGCGTTCGCAGACAAAATTAGCATGTTAAATGAAATAGTCTTAATTGGTTTTTATATCGCTATACTGCTCTACAGTGTGATTATTCATGAGGTGGCACACGGCTTGGCAGCACTCAAGCTGGGTGATACAACGGCTAAATATGCCGGACGACTCACAGCTAATCCTTTGAAACATTTGGATATGGTGGGTTCGTTTTTTGCTCCACTTTTTATGTATCTTTCTTTCGGTTTTGCTTTCGGCTGGGCCAAACCGGTGCCATACAATCCATACAATCTCAAGAATCAAAAATGGGGGCCGATGATAGTGGCACTGGCTGGACCAGGGATAAATCTAATGGTGGCTCTCGCAGCGGCACTCTTGGCCAGATTTATCGCTCTGCCTATAAATCTCAAGAAGGATATTGTCAACAATTTCAATGAATGGTCAACAGTTTCTGGATTGATTTCTGGATCAGTGGGTACTGTATTTTATGAAATTCTAATTATCATTGTGATCATTAATGTTTTTCTGGCTTTTTTTAATCTGATACCCATTCCGCCATTGGATGGCTCTAAAATATTGTTCACTTTTTTTCCTGTTAGAATTGAAATACAAGCTATGCTTGAACAATTTGGTTTCGCCATTCTTTTGTTTTTCATTTTCTTTTTCTCTACCCCCCTGCGAATTTTTCTCGGCACAGCCATCAACGCTTTTTTGAATATTGCGATTTAGCTAAATTTGGCTTGACTTTTGTCAAAAGATGATGTATAATAGATATATTAAATAAGGAAGCGGGTGAACACCGCTTTTTTTATTTATTAAAAAAAGGTAATTATTAATAAACCCTTTGAAATAAGGGAAAAAACAAAAATATGGAAAATGAAAAAAAATGTCCATGTCCTCATTGTGAAGCAAGAGAGGCGGAGGAAGCGCAAAATGAAGAGTTGAATTTTGCTGTCCTCGTGGCCCTAGTACCAGTTCTCACTATCACACTTTTTAACACAGTTGGATTATTGTAAGAATAATCCCCGAAAAAAATCTTCAAAAAAATCTGAATTTATAATTCAGATTTTTTTATTCATTAAAAGAAAATAAATTCTAAAACTAAGCTCGAGAAACGTACTCACCTTTTTCGGTGTTGATGATAATTTCGTCGCCTTCTTTTACGAAGAGTGGAGTAGAAACTTTGATGCCGGTTTCAAGCGTCACCATTTTTCCGCCGGTGGAAACGGTGTTGCCCTTTACTCCTGGTGGCGCCTCAATCACACGCAAAGTTATTTTGATTGGTAGTTCAATGTTGATTGGATTACCGTTGAAATTCAAGATGGAAACTTCTGTGCCTTCTTTGAGATAGTTGATATTGTCTCCCAGCGCCTCTTTAGAAAGAGTGAATTGTTCATAGGACTCATTGTCCATAAAATTGTAACTGTCATTTTCTTTGTAGGTATATTGCGCTTTGCTTTTTGAGACATCAGCTTCTTCGACTGATTCCGCGCCCTGGAAAGTTTTTTCCAAAACATTTCCATTGGCTAGATTTTTGAGTCGGGTGCGTAGTACTGAACCAGCGCGTCCCATCTTGGAGTGTTCATGATAGAGCACGACATAAGGAGCGCCATTTTGAATAATGTTTGTTCCGGTTTTTATTTCGTTTATATTTAACATAAAAACATATTAACATTTTAACATATTAACAAAAAAACAAATTCAGCATGCTAAAATGCTAAAATGTTAATATGGTAGAATGATTTATCGTGCGACGAATGGCACAAGAGCCATAGTTCGCGCTTTTTTTATGGCGTTAGCGAGAGATCTTTGATGACGAGCGCAAGTCCCGTGTCGTTTTGGGGGATAAATTTTTCCTTGAGAATTCATAAAGCGACGCAAAAGATAGGAATCCTTAAAGTCGATTTTATCCATTTTGTTCTGACAAAAATGGCAGATTTTTTTTTCGATTACTTCGTTGTTGTTCATAAAATTATTTTCTAAATATTAAAAAGGTACGTCTTCAATTCTTACTTCGTTTTCTTCTTCATCTAAATTAATAGTAGGGATTTCTTCGGCTGGAGCTTCCTGTTGAGGCGCCGCTGGTTTAGCTGGAGCCGGATTGTTATAACTAGAGGCTGGAGCACTGGCGCCTTGAGCGCGCGAACCAAGTTGCATGTTTTCAGCTACAATTTCAGTGGTTCGTCTTTCGGTGCCATCTTTGGCGGTATATTTTCTAGTTTGGAGTCGGCCTTCAATGAAGGCTTCTTGTCCCTTAGAAAGATATTGACCGGCGATTTCAGCAAGGCGTCCCCATAGCACAACATTATGAAATTCAGTTTGATCTTGGCGTTGACCGCTTTTGTCTTTCCAAAATCTGTTTGTAGCGATACTGATGGCTGCAACGGTTTGCCCCGTGGCAGTGTTTCTCACTTCGACGTCTCGAGTGAGCCGTCCAACTAACATGACTTTATTTAGATTCATAAGTTCATGGAGCATGCAACATGTAACATATAGCAATTTTTTAAAATAAAATTAATTTTAAAAATTGAGTGTTTCATGTTTCATGTTTTATGTTATATGTTAAGTATTTCTTCTAATTTTTTGTCGATGTCGTCACTGCTAAGTTTTTCCGAAACGGCTTCCTCATCTGCCGGTGAGGCAGGTTTTTCTATTGATTCTTCGGAAATTTTTTCTTTGGTCACTGTAGTTTTTGGTGTTTCTTCTTTTTTTGCAATTGGTTTAGCGGCTTCTCTCATTTTTTGATTGGATTCTTTTTTGGCAGTTTCATTCATTCTCTCTTCTTTTGATTGCAAGGCCGGAAGTTCGTCAGCTTTGCTTAGGATGTAGCGCAAAATATTTCCATTGAGATTTAGCTTGGCGATAATTTCTTGCAAATTTTCAGAACTTTCCAGTTCAAATCTGCGGGCGATATAAATTCCATGGTTTTCTTTTTTCACTATATAAGACAACCGTCTTTTTTCTTGAGTTTCTTTTTCCAAAAAAACTCCACCAAGATCAACCACTGTTTTTTCAACTTCCTTTTTGATGTTATCCAATTCGGACTCTTTTGAAGCACCGACTAGATAGAATAGTTCATACTGCATAAATCATGAAACATGAAACATGAAACATGAAACAAAAAATAAGTTGATTGTTTCGTGTTGCGGGTTTCGTGTTGTAAATTAAATTAAAATCCGCTCAAAGAAAGTCCTTGACGGATGTCAGTTTTCTTATCTCATCGGGGTCCGCCTTTGCTTACTAAAGCTACGGCGTGACAAGTCCGCCTTTGCCAGGAAGGCTTCGGCGTGACAAGCGAGAAAACTATGGGACTTTTTTGATTAGTTTTAGTATAGGTTTTATTTGATAAACCGTCAATATTGACAGAATTTATCATTTATGATACAATACTTTGATTGTCAGAAATAGGTCTGATAATTAGAAAAAAGTTATTTTACAATTTTTTTAGGAGGAACAGTCCATGGATAAAAAAAATGGAACAGTCCGTGAAGGGACAAAGGGGCAAGTGGCAGAATTGTTCGGTAAAATTTCTCAAATTTTGTTGGCAATTGTTCAGGGATTAAATTTCGACCAGCTTAAGTGGCTTATTGGTCATAAAGCTCAACTGGCCAAAGCTATCAGGGATTCAGTGGAAGCTTTGGTCGGGAAAATCCAAGACCTGCCAGATTATCTCGTCTGGTGGCAAAATTTTTACAGGGAAGAGGGAGTTAAGATTGATTTTACATCTTTTGAAATTCCCGAAAAACCCGAAGGCGATTGGTGGCTGATTCTGGTGGCTTCCGGCATGACTTATAATCAGATCATAAAAATCATGCGCAAAAAATTCAAGGTCTGGGTTTACACGGAAGATCTTGATGGAGCGATTGATTTTTCAAAAGAGCAACGGCAAGCGACTGACAAGCCATATGCCGTTTGGGTCAAGGCTAATATTGAAGCCGACTCAGAGTTGAAAAATAAATCGGCCAACGATTTGGGTGCTACGCTAGCAATTACATTGCTGGAAAGATTGCTTCTGGAAATTTTTTATTTTAGTTCCATTTCCAGTGGTAATCATTTGGACATTGACACCTGGACTCTCTGCACAGGTTCTCGCCACTTGGTTGGTGATGTGCCGTTTGTCTATTTCGATCGTAGTGTCGGCAAGGTCTTCGTCCATTGGGCGAATCCGAGCATTGCCAATGACCTTCTTCGTTCCCGTCAAGTGGTTTCAGTTTAAACTTTTAACTTTTTTCTTTAACCCTTTTACGCTCGTTTGGAATTCTCCAAACGAGCGCTTTTTTTATTTCAAGAAAGATGTATAATAAATTCAGGCTAATGCAATCGGCTCCGATGTTACATCAGAGTAGCGATTCGCCGGTAAATATGAAACTGCTTGCCCGATTTTGGTGAAGGTTTTCGTGAAAGCGAAATGCTTCATAAAAAAATTCCGGTATGCGCCGGCCAAACGCAGATAATTTTGTCAAAGATTATCGGTGAAAAAGATGAAATCGTGGCAAAAGGGAACAGGTTCTCGCAACTTGGATGGTAATGTGCCGAATGTCAATTTCAATCGTAGTGACGGCAAGGTCAACGTCAATTGGACGAATCCGAGCAATGCCAATGACAATCTTCGTTCCCGTCAGAAGTTTCAAAAGGAAAATCCGCTAGTAACGCGGATTTTCCTTTAGATATTTTATCCAGCCATTGGCCATTTTGGAAATTTCAATTAGATCAAATTCTAACTCAATATATTTTTTATCTTCAATAATTTTCAAATCCAGCATTATTCGAAATAATCTTTTCAGCACTTCTGTTTTTATCCGACAAGAATTTAGGGGAGAAAGTTTCTGGTGTTTTATTTCAAACGAAGCAGAAACACTTAACTCAAAAATTTCCAATAAAAGGTTTTCTGTTTTCAAAAAAATTCCGAAACGATCTTGCTTTTTGATTTTTGAAGATAAGAGATAAGCTTTTTTATAAAACTCACAAATTTTATGCGTCAAAGGAATGTCAATTTGGTCAAACCCTTGGGGGGGGGGCTTTAATGGTGAAGTTGTCCATAATGTATTTGAAAAAATAATTAGCTTGGAAAATTTGTTTTTAGCATGGAAAGAATTCAGATATGAAAAAAGAAATAAACCCGATGTTATAAAATTCGAATTCAACTTGGAAGATAATTTATTCGAATTGCATGGCCAGCTAAGGAATAAAATTTATCGACATTCTAATTATAGCACATTTAATATTTGCGATCCAAAACTGCGAAAAATTAACAAGGCAATTGTTGTAGATCGAGTTTTGCATCATGCCGTATTTAGAATTCTGTATCCGATTTTTGATAGTAATTTTATTTTTGATTCTTACTTTTGTCGAACAGAAAAAGGAACGCACAGAGCCGTCAAGAGATTGGAAAAGTTTTGTCGAAAATTGAGCCAGAATAATCATAAAATTATTTATGCACTTAAATGCGACATTAGAAAGTTTTTTGATTCAATTGACCAGAATATTTTATTGGAAATTACCAAAGCAAAAATTAAAGATGAAAATGTGCTTTGGCTGATCGAGAAAATAATTAGGAGTTTTGAAATAGAAAAAAATAGAGGACTACCGCTAGGAAATGTAACCAGCCAACTTTTTGCTAATATTTATTTAAACGAGCTGGATCAATTCATAAAACACAAGTTAAAAGTGAAATATTATTTGCGATATTCTGATGATTTTGTGATTTTATCAGACGATAAACTTTATTTGAAAAAACTGGTTTTTGAAATTAGTAATTTTCTTAAGATAAGATTGAAATTATTCCTTCATCCTAACAAGGTTGAAATCAGAAAATTTTCACGTGGTATAGATTTTTTAGGTTATGTTGTCCTGCCTCATTATATTGCGTTGCGAACAAAAACCAAAAAACGGATATTTAAGAAAATTTCCAAAAAATATGAAGATCTGAAAAATAAAAAAATTTCTGAAAAATCATTCGAGCAAAGTTCGCAATCCTATTTAGGGATATTGAAACATTGCAAAGGAAATGTAATTGAGAGAAAAATAAAAAACAGCATTATATCTTAAACTCAATCACATCGCCGTCTTGCACGACATATTCCTTGCCTTCCGTGCGGAGTTTGCCAATCTCTCGAGCTTTGCTCCATGATCCAACGGCCAAAAGCTCATCCCAAGCAATTACTTCGGCGCGGATAAATTTATCCTTAAAATCATTGTGAATAGCTGTGCCGGCAATCGGGGCGGTGGAATTTTTTCGAATTGTCCAAGCGCGAGTCTCATCTTCGCCTGTAGTGAGGAAGGTGATGAGACCTAAAATTTCATAAGCTTTGAGAATAAGTTGGTCTAAGTTGGATTTTATTTCTAACTCCTCCGCTTCCTCGGTTGTCATTTCCAAAAGTTCTTCTTCGATTTTTATGTCTAATTTTACGTGGTTTCTTTTTTCCAGATCATCAGTAAGTTTTTGGTTGATATCGGAAACATTATATGCATAAAGAAATGGTTTCATAGTCAATAGAGAAAGTTCGCGAATGATAAGTTCGGTGTTTTCCTCGGATAAATCCAAGACGGTTTCATTGGCTAATTTTCCTTCTTCTAGGTTTTTTCTAATTTTTTGCAAAATTACCAATTGTTCTGAAGCGCCTTTTTTGTTTCCACGAGCGTCTTTCTCAACTCTAATTTGAACTTTTTTGACGGTTTCGAGATCGGCGATGATTAGTTCAGTGTTGATTATCTCAATATCTTCTTCGGGGTCAATTTTATTGTGTACATGGATGATGTCAGAATTTTGAAAATCTCGCACCACCTGCACAATCGCATCTACTTCGCGAATGTTGGCCAGAAATTTATTGCCCAAACCTTCCCCTGTGGAGGCGCCTTTGACTAGTCCCGCGATATCGACAAATTCGATAACAGTCGGGATAATTTTGGCGCTATGAGACATCTCGGCGAGTTTTTCCAAGCGAATATCAGGCACTTTCACAATCCCAACATTAGGTTCGATAGTGCAAAAGGGATAATTTTGAATATCCACCGGATTTTTGGTCAGAGCTTTAAAAAGAGTAGATTTACCAACATTCGGCAGTCCGACAATTCCAATTTTTAGGGGCATAAGATTAACGCTTGTCATCCTCGCACCCGCTTTCGCGAGTATAAACTCCTGCGGGGATCTAGTGTAAAAATTTAATGATTTAAGACTGGATTCCCGTTTTCACGGGAATGACAATACTAAAGTTATTGTGTATGGATAAAGTTGCTTTGTCAATGGAAAAAAATATGGTATAATTTAGTTGTAAGAAATGTTAGAAATGTCTAACTATTTTTTCGCGTATAAGTATAAAATAATAATTAATTAATTTAACCCGTAAGGGTAAAAAATATGAAAATCAACAAAAAGAAAGTGGTAATTTTGTCGAGTGTCTTTTTGGTCGCTCTAGTCGGCTTGTTTATTTATCGCGACTACATCGCCAAAGCGGCTACTTATGGTTGGATGCAAACAACCTGGAGTTCTCTAACTTCTACTACTGCTCAACATGGTACGGATAATAATGGTTGGTCGCAATACAGCGCGGTAGATTCTAGTGTTTCTACGGGAGACAGCGTTTCTATCATCTCCGAAGTTACTTCTCTGGAACATACTTCCTCCACTGATTTTTCTGCCGGCGAAAGTTCCGGAACTCTCACCACTGGAGATCAAGTGAGTTTGGATTTGCCGTAATAAAAACAATTTTATAATTCTCAATTTTTAATTTTGTAAATAAACTATAAATCAAAATTTTTAAACCATACTGAAAAGAAGAAGCTTAGAAATTAAAAATTAAGAGTTTATTAAAAAAATTACAAAAATTATAAAATTATCAAAAAATATAATTAAATTATTTCAAAATACTATGTTAAGTAAACTGAAAAACAAACTCTTCTCTAGCAAAAAAATGAAAGTTGTTTCTGTGGGAATTTTTCTCTTGGTAGGAAGCGCGGTTTTCTTTTCGGCGAATTATTTTGCTAAGGGTGCGACCTATGGTTGGCTTCAGGCGAGTTGGAGTGGTGGGGCGGATACGGGAGCTGTTGCTAATCACACGGATAACCGAACTCTTTGGACGAAGTTTTTTTCGAAGGATTCGAATGCTGAGATAACGGGGGAGGGGAAAATTACGATGACGACTGGGACACAGGATGTTTCGGAAGCCAGCTCGGCGGAATTTGCGCAAGGAAGTTTTAGCAATGCTAATATCACCATCAACAACAGCGCGGATGAGATGAAATTTTCTTGGACGTGTGGAACTAATCGAGTGGTCGATTCAGCTGGCACCTCCTATCCCACCGTTCTTATCGGCACTCAATGTTGGATGGCATCCAATCTGAACATCGGAACAAGAATTGCGGGGACATCAAACCAAACGAATAACTCTACTATTGAAAAATATTGCTACAATAATCTGGACGCCAACTGCACCACCTATGGCGGACTATATCAATGGAACGAAGCAATGCAATATGTCACGACGGCGGGAGCACAAGGAATTTGTCCTGTTGGTTGGCACATTCCGACCGATGCCCAACAACATATTTTGGATGATTATCTATCACCCAGTGCTTGCGACCCAAATCGAGTTAATCTTTGGAGTTGTGATCCAGCTGGAACAGCTCTCAAAACCGGTGGTTCCTCCGGATTTAATGGCTTGCTTGCCGGCAACCGCGGTACCGATGGTTCCTTCGCTAATCTCAGCACGTTCGCGTTCTTCTGGTCTTCTACGGTGTCTGGCAGTAATGCTTGGAGTCGGCTTCTGTATAGCTCGTATGCCACGGTCTCTCGGAATGAGTATGACCAGGCGTACGGGTTTTCTGTTCGATGCCTCAAGGATTAACCCCAGTGAAATAAGTGGCGTTGCCACTTCCGAATACTTCGGATTTCACGGGGTAAAATTTATTAGTATTTATTTGAATTTATTTGTTTTATTTTCTTCCGCCGTTAGGCGGTCGGGATAAAATTAACAAGGTTTATGATTTATTCCAGCCTGCCAGTTCACAAAGCCAGTTATGAGTTGCTTTTGGAAATATTTATTTTTTCCAAAGATTTATCACGAGAATATAAATATACGATTGGGCAAGATCTGAAAAAAGACACGATTGATTTGCTCGTGGGAATCTATCGAGCCAATAGAGTTTATGATAAGAAAGAAATTATAATTGAATCAAGAGAAAAATTGGAAATGATTAGATTGTATGTCAGAATTCTTCATGATTTGAAAGAAATCGGCATCAAGAAATTCACGCACATTAATTTGAAAATAGAAAATGTTTCCAAGCAACTGACAGGCTGGCAAAAAAGCCAAAAGTGATTTTTGGGCCGGAATTATTTTTGTCAAAATGGTGAAAATAAGTGAGCCTAAAAATCAATCCAACAGTCCTCTGGCAAAAAATGCCAGGAATGCAAAAAATTCAATTTATCCGGCAGGATGATTTGAACAACAAGCGACTGTTAGGGCTTGCCGGCAACCGCAATACCGATGGTTCCTTCGCTAATCTCAGCACGAACGCGAACTTCTGGTCTTCTACGGTGTCTGGCAGTAATGCTTGGAATCGGAATCTGAATAGCACGAATGCCACGGTCAATCGGAATGAGAATGACCAGGCGAACGGGTTTTCTGTTCGATGCCTCAAGGATTGGTCTGTTTCGCGAAACATATTTCCCTCCATTATTAAAAATGGAGGGAATAGCGAGATTATTAAAAAAATTATGAATGAAAAATTATTAGAAGATTTATTCCAAGCCTATTTCGATGCTCGAAAAAACAAGCGAAAAACTTTCAGCGCTATGAAATTTGAAGAAAAGTTTGAAGAAAATATTTTCAAATTGTATGAAGATATTGTTTCTGGAAAATATCAACCCGGTCGAAGCATTTGCTTTGTCGTTAACAAACCGATAAAAAGAGAAATTTTCGCGGCCGATTTTCGGGACAGAATTGTTCATCATTTTATATATAACTACATCAACCCAATTTTTGAAAAACATTTCATCTATGATTCATATAGTTGTCGGAATGGCAAAGGAGTGCGTTGCGGGATAAGAAGAGTGGATCATTTCATTCGTTCTTGTTCGCAAAATTATAAAAAGGATTGCTATATTTTGAAATTGGATATTAGTGGATATTTTATGTCAATTAATAAGGATATTTTGTATAATCAAGTGAAAAAAAGACTACTTTTGCAAAAAGAAAAAACCGGATTGGATTTTGATTTTAATCTTGTTTTGGGTCTTATCCAAAAAACAATTTATAGTGACCCAACTAAGAATTGCAAAATCAAAGGCAAAGCCAGTGATTGGGATAATTTGCCGAAATCGAAGTCACTTTTCCATTGCGAGAAGAACAGCGGATTGCCGATTGGCAATTTGACCTCACAACTTTTCGGCAATGTTTATTTGAATGATCTGGATTATTTCGTGAGCTATGTTTTGAAATGCAAATATTATGGCCGATATGTGGATGATTTTGTCATTATTCACCAAAGCAAAGATTTCTTGAAAAAAATAATTTTGTCAATTAGAGAATATATTCTGAAAAATTTACTACTAAAACTTCATCCGATAAAAATTTATCTCCAGCATTTTTCCAAAGGAGTGGATTTTCTTGGCGTTTATCTGAAGCCTTTTCGGATTTATATAAAAAACAAAAATAAAGGCAATGCCAGAAAGAAAATTGTGGGATGGAATAGATATCTCTGGCAAAAAAAGAATCTACTAAACAGGGAAGAGGCGGAGAGTTTTTTGTCATTTATCAATTCAGTGCTAGGGATGATGAAACACTATAATTCATATAATTTGCGAAAAAAGATTCTCACTAAGGAGCTTTCCATTTTATTCTACAATTATTTTTATATTGATTTCAAGTATTGCCGAATATTCAAAAGAGAAAACAAGGTTTTCGCTTTTAATTTTATGGAAAATGAGGTAGCATGAAAATAAAATAAAAAAAATTACGCACAAATAAGGATTATTCAAAGAATTTAAAATGAAAAAGATAGTAATACATAAATCAAATCAATTTTCTCAAGCAATAATATTTTGCCTGGTATTTTCTGCGCTGTTTTTCTGGGGAATAAGCGGAGTTTCTGCGGCGACTTATGAGGAGACTTTCACTTCGCAAATTATTGATAATGATTATTTGGTTCAATATGGCAATGCTAGCTGGAATGCAGATACGACTCCTGCTGGAACTTCTGTGGTGGTCAAAGTGCGAACAGATTCATCTTTTGATATGAGCACGGCAACGGCGTGGGCAAGTTGTACAGCGATAGTTAGCGGGAGTGATATTTCCACTAATAATTGCGTAGCGGACGGTGAAAGGTATTTGCAATATCAAATTACCCTTGGAACAAATAACCCAAATCTGACACCAACTTTTTATGATATAAATTTTCAAACAAATGTTTCCACGCTAATTTCTTCTGTTTTTGATTCGCAAGATTCAAGAAACACTTTGCAAAGTCTTGATTGGACTGAAAGTTTGAATGGGGGAAATGTGCTTTTTCAAATTCGCACTTCAACTGATGGATCAACTTGGTCAAATTGGTGCGGACCGGATAATGCGGGGGCGGGATGCAATCGGGAAAGTTTTTTCACGGATTTCTCTGGTAGTGAAGCAATTGATGCGATATTCCAAGACAATGCCAGTGATCGATATTTTCAATATAAAGCGATTTTAGTTTCCGATTCAATCGGGGGTAGTAGTTTGCCTGAGATTTCAAGAGTCAATTTTGATTATGATTTGCCGACAACTTCTGCGAGGACTTATCAAGAAACATATACCAGTAAAATTTATACTTCATCTCTCACTGGTTATAGTCAAATAAGTTGGAATGATAATGTTTTGCCCAATACTTCTCTTTCGGTGAAAGTGCGAACTGATTCAAATTCAAATATGAGCACTGCTCCGGCTTGGTCAACTTGTGCTTTGGTTTCTAACAATGTCGATATTTCTGAAAATAATTGCGTGGATGATGGCGAGCGATATATTCAATACCAAGTTACTCTGGGAACGGACAACACGAATGTGACGCCGATTTTTTATGACGCCCATATTTATACAGAAGATTTGGCTAATTTAATTTCTTCCCCCTATAATTCCACTGCTCCTGACAACGCTCTGGGCAGAGTAAGTTGGATTGAAGATTCAGCATTACCCAGCGGAGCCCAAGTCGCTTTGTCTTTGCGCAGTGCTTCAAATCTGGCTAATCTTTCAAGCGCTGTTTGGACGCAAGTCGCAGTTTCCAATGGATCTGGAATTACCCAAGGATGTTCTCGAGAAAACGGAACAGTCGATTGTGACAGCTCTGTCATTCCTGCCGGAATGAAAGATGCAGTAGGTGATCAATATTTTCAATACAAAGTGGAACTCTCTGCTTCCGGTGGAATTTCCCCAACTGTTTCCCAAGTTCAAATCACCTATGTCGTCAACGGCGCTCCAGAAGTGCAAGCTGTTTCAGCCGTGCCTAATTCTTCTGGTAATGTTGATATTCTTTATGAAACCAAAGATCCCGATACATTATCTGGCACAGTCACTCGTGGCTTTGTCACTCCTAGTTTCCAATATTCTCTCGACGGTGGAACTTCTTGGAATAACACGACCGCTAATTGCTTTTTGGGAGCAGAAGATCTTGTCGACAAAGCAGTCAATCAAGACACCTTCACTCAGTATGGTGCTACTTGGGATCCAAGTTGCGAAGCTGGCATCTCCACCACTACTTTTGAAGCTGACGCCAAAATCCAAGTAATCGTGGATGACAACGAAGCCGCCAATAGCACGGATGAAATGGCTTCCGATAATTTCACTATTGATACAAAAGTCCCCACCATCCCCACCTTCACCCTTGACGCTTCTATTGACCCTGCCCAAATCAATATCACTGCCAACGAAGACGACACTAATCTAATGCAAATGAAACTCGCTCAAGGAGAAGACCAAACAGATTGTGAAACTAATCTTACCACCACTAACTACGAAGCCTACAACTCCACCCCCACCAGAGACCTCAACAACATCGACCCTTCCACCATTTGTCTCCAACTCCAAGACCAAT
>DCUU01000009.1 GCA_002328565.1 Candidatus Moranbacteria bacterium UBA2206 | reverse complement strand
TGAAAGAATAATAATTTTCCGTAGAGACAGGTTTAAAACCTGTCATTACGCCTAAAACCCTTGAATTTTGGGGTATCAATTTTTCCGGAAAAGTTATAGTGTGCTTTGAATAAGCCAAAATTTGGCGGTCTTTTTGCTTTTTTTGCCAATCTGGCGAGTTGGTGTATTTGCCAAGACTGGTTTGGATTTCGGAGTCGGGGATATTGATAATATTTTCCTCTGTTGTGGAACTGGTTCCCTCATCCGCCCTTCGAGGCACCTGCCTACCGGCAGGCAGGCCTTCTCCCAAAGGGAGAAGGGGATTTTCAATGGTTTTTGTGTTGTTCTGTTTTAATTCTGTGTTATTCTGTGCCCCTACCCAATTCCAGCCGTCATCATTTTTTTCATAAATTTCATCCTCTGCGATTTTGTTTTTCTTTCGGTCATATTTTATTTTCTGTACAACTTTGCCGGAAGGATCGCGCAGTTCAATTTTGGTTTTTTCATTGCCCAGGGTGAAAGCGCAAATTTTTTTGGTGAGCTTTTTGGTTTTGCCTTTTTTGATTTTGAAATCTTCCCGAATCGGATGGTTAATCAATTTATCTTTGCCGGTAGCGATTGACCAGCCCTTGAGATTGATTTTGTCTTTGGATTGATTTTTAATTTCAATCCATTCATTTTTATCGAGTCCCTTTGGATTTGGCATGAGATTTATGATGCGAATTTTTGGTGCGTCATATTTTTCCACCTTTACGCTAAAGTCATAGCTTTTATCCTCGCCATCTCCAGTAATTTTGAGATTGCCAGAAAATTTGCCGGTTTTTTCATACTTATGTTTGGTGGATTTCAAATAGCTTTTGTGTCCGTCGCCAAAATTCCAAGTAAATTTCTTGGCACCCTCATCAGCCTTAACATTGAAATAGGCGTAAGTATTTTTATATACATGTTTGGGTAAGATTAGTTTTCCGGACAAAACTTTATCGAAAAAATTTTCTCCTCCCGGAGTAGGGGAAGACGTCCAACGCCAAGCTGATCCATCAAAAGAAAAAGAATGGGCGCTTTTTCCGTTTGCATATTTTTGACTAACAATCAGATTATCTTTTTTATCATAAAGAAAAACTGTGTCGCCCTTGGAATCATTGTTAAGTGAAAACGAACCATAGAAAACAATAAAGTTTCCAATTTTTTCTTTTTTAGAAATTTTTCCTTTGGCACCTTTGGAATCCTTGATTGTATAATCAGAAAAATCAAGATCTTCTCCGGTTAAATTAATTATCTCAACAAACTCTTCCTCCCCATTTTTAGTATCCGGCGCGGGATAAATTTCACTAATCATAATCCCCGAATAATCTTTTATTTCTTCTTCTTCTTCTTCTTCTTCTTCTTCTTCTTCTTCTTCGCAATTTGGATTTTCTTTATTGGGTGTTGCAGGGAATACCCAAGTCCAGTTATTGCAAATTAAACTATAAGAAAAATCTTCTTTGCTAGGTGTAGTATAGGTTATTTCAATAATTAATTCTGATTCGGGGCTAAATAAAGACACAGTACTTTTTTTGTTATATAAAGTTATGGTGTTATAAAAAGATTTATATTCATTAGCTTTTATATTGCCTAATAAATTAAATTTTTTTGATTCTCCTAGAAAATACCAACCTTCTAAATCTATATCAGAATCACTGGAATTATAAATTTCTATAAATTCATTTTTACTTTCAGAAGAGCCGGAAGGGTTAGGTAATATTTCAGTTATTTCTAAATTATTTTCAGCTGATTTAGAAATTTTTACTAAACTAAAAAAACCTGTCAAAAACAGAATAAAAAGAAAAACAAAAATTTTAATTTTGTTTTTTGATTGCATTTAAACAAAGCAAGCGGACAGTCCGCTAAGATTAGCGGACTGTCCGCCTTGGAGGTTATTAAGTATTTTCGTGATGAATTTTTTCTCGAAGCATTTCGCCAAACTCATTTTCTTCTTTGTTTTCTAATTCGTTTTGTAGTTTCATAATGGTGTCTTTGATTTGGTAGGGATCGGGAACATTGCGGAATATGAATCGTTCTCTTTCGCCGGCGGTTTGAATAAGGAGATGACCATAATTGAGAAAGGTTGGGATGACTCCGCGCACATCAGTGGTGACATCTTGAATTTTTTCCAATTCCAATTCGCTCACGACGCGAGTGAAAAGCCCTTTTTGTTCAATGTTTATTATTCTTTCACTGGTGACTATCCAAACATCGAAATAATAGTCAATCCAGATGGCGAAAAATAGGAGCCAAAGAAAAGTGAAAAAAAGACTGCGCATAAAAGCGGTGAGATTGAGCAGGAGTTGTTCGCTAAATTCATCGAAAAAAAAGGCAGTGAGGAAATAACTGCCAAAAAGAAAAAGTATCATAAAGAAAATCACAGAAAAGTGGGTAAGGATATTGAACCAGTGGCGGTGGATTACCATAAGAATTTCCTCGCCGTTTTTTTGTCCTTCGAAATGATAGTGAGTGAAGGTTGGTTGCATAAAATTAATATTGAAAAATTAGTTTTAAAATTAGTGCATTCCAATCAACCGAAAAAAACAACATAATATTGGAAAGAAAAAGCAAGACGGAAACTACTGCAAAAATTGGAAGCATTATTTTGTTAGTTTTGGCATTTATGGAATAGCGGGAAAGATGATAGATGATGAAAAAGAACAAAAAAAGATAGGTGATAAGGATGATGGCATAAAGAGCGAGGACAATGTAAAACATAGTTTTAATTTATTTTGTTTAGGACTTACGCATTTTCCTTCAAATCTATTGTTCGCTGAAATTACAAAAAAATAAACTAAGATTACAGATAGTGATTACGGATTATAATCCTGCCATTGTCATGGCTACATAAATAGATTTTCAGAAAAACGCGTAAATCCTAGTATGTTTTATTTTAAAATAATTTTTTCTCTCCGTTATATTTTATTCCTAGGTGATTGTAAGCGCTTTCGGTGGCAATGCGGCCTCGCGGAGTTCTCGCTAAAAATCCAATTTGAATTAGGTATGGTTCATAAACATCTTCAATAGTTTTGATTTCTTCCGAAGTGGCGGCGGCGACTGTGCCTAGCCCCACAGGACCACCATTGAATTTCTCGATGATGACTCGCAAAATATGTTTGTCCGCGGGTTCAAGCCCAAGTGGATCAACATCAATCATTTCTAGTGCTTCAATTGCCACTGTTTCATTTATAATATCATGATTTTTTATTTGAGAAAAATCGCGCACGCGTTTCAAAAGACGGTTGGCCACGCGAGGAGTGCAACGAGCGCACTCGGAAATTTTTGAAAGGCCAGTTTCGTCAGCGACTACGCCCAAAATTTTGGCACTACGCTCAAGGATTTTTTTGATTTCTGGATTGGTATAAAATTCCAAACGATGAATAGCACCAAAACGATTGCGAAGTGGATTAGAAATTGAACCAAGTTTTGTGGTGGCGCCGATCAAGGTGAATTTTGGCAAATCAAGTTGAATAGTTCTGGCGGAAGGGCCTTTGCCGATAATGATGTCTAATTTATAATCTTCCATCGCCGGATAGAGAATTTCTTCGATGGATTTGTTGAGTCTGTGAATTTCGTCGATAAAAAGAATGTCGCCATCAGAAAGATTGGTGAGAATGGAGCCAAAATCACCCACGCGTTCAATGGCGGGGCCGGAAGTAGTTTTGATGTTGACCCCCATTTCTTTGGCGATGATGTTGGCAAGAGTAGTTTTGCCAAGTCCCGCGGGACCATAGAGCAAAACATGTTCAATAGACTCTTTTCTATGCTTGGCCGCTTGAATCAGAATGTCCAGATTTTTCTTAACCTTAACTTGCCCCACATAATCATTGAAGTTTTGTGGGCGAAGGGTGACATCGAAAGTCAGGTCTTCAGGTTGTTCGTTGGAGGTTGTAATCATAATTGAATTCTAGCACTACTTGACATAATTTGAAAGCTATGCTATATTTCCCAGTCATCTTGAAACTTAGGTTTCTTGGTGGCTAGCAGTAAATTGCAGGCAATTGGTGACTTCTATCTTTTGTCATCAATATAGAAACATTTTTCAAGATATGGGTAGGGTGGTTCACGCTGCGCTATTCCTCGATGTTGTTTCTTTTTCTGAGCTCTTAGTTCGGATTCTTGCCTGCAGATTATTGGTTTTTCTCTACTTTTTCTCTCCGCGAGAAAAAGTAGCAAAAAGAGCTCTCTGCCGAGCTCACGCGCCAACAAATTCTTCGTTCATTGGCTAAAATTTATAACTCGGCTCGACCAAATGCGTCGAGCCTCAAACAGAATAAATTTCTTAACGCCAATTCACTCGAATTTGTAATGTCGCGTTTCGCAAGGCAGAATTAAAATACAAAATATAAGATATAAAAATATTTAAAAATAAGAATTTCAATATAGTATATAAACTTTTTCTTTAACAACTCAAGGGGGGGCAACATGAAACGTGAAAAAATAAAATCTGCAATTATGTTTTTTGTGGGCGTAGGTATAATTTTTTTAGCCGAATACTTACAGGAAAAATTTGCACCAGGGCATAATTTGAGTTCGGTTGGTTTTTTTATATTTATACTTGGTATCGTTGGAATCTTTTTAATGATGGGTGCTATTGTCCATTTTTTTGCCTCTGAATCAAATATAAAAAAAACAACCAGACAATATTTAGAGGAAGATCTGGCTTCCGCAAAAAAATATTTGGAGAGACCTCATTCTCCGGGTAAACTGTCCGGATATTATGAGATGCGAGTGGATGAGCTGGAGAAAAGATTAAGAATTTCAAAAAAATAAAAAAGGGAGGTTCTTATGTTGTATATCTTAGCGGTAATAGCTGTAATATTGGGGGTGATAGCTATCATCCTCATGGAAATATCAAAGGATATTAAAAAAATAGCGAATAAAAAATAACCAGACGCGGAGGAGTCTGGTGGGAAAAAGAAAAAGGACATGCTTAGAACTTAAGTATGCCCTTTTTTAATTACCAAAAAAATACCTCATCCGCCCTTCGGGCACCTTCTCCTTATAAAGGAGAAGGCTTTTTTTGTTCCCTCTCCTTAATAAGGAGAGGGTTAGGGTGAGGTTTATAAATCCGTCACCCTCTCCACTTCTTCTAAAGAAGTTTCTCCTTCCAAAACCCTCAGCACTCCGTCTTGCGTCATGGTGAGCATGCCGAGTTCGACGGCTTTTTCTTCGAGTTCGGCGGTGATGGCGCCACGGGTGACGAGGTCTTGAATCTCACGAGAGAGTTGGAAAACTTCACTCACTGTCATTCGCCCCTTGTATCCCAGTCCATTGCATTTCTCGCAACCTTTGGGATGATATATTTCTAAAACTTTTGGAATGTCCACTCCGGCCTTTGGACTGATAGTGGCTAAAACTTTTTCGATCATTTCTTTTTCTTTTTCACTTGGCACAACTTTTTCTTTGCAATCACAAAGTCTTCGCACCAAGCGTTGCGCCATAAAGGCGTTGACCGCCGTGGCAATATCGGAAGGGGAAACGCCCATATTGATCATTCGAGCTACGGCGCCGGCGGCGTTATTGGTGTGAATGGTGGAAAGCACTAGGTGTCCCGTAAGCGAAGCTTGCACAGCTACTTGGGCAGTTTCGTCATCTCGAATTTCACCAATCATCATAATGTCCGGATTTTGACGAAGCAGAGCGCGAAGAGCGGTGGCGAAAGTGTAGCCTTCTTTGTCGTTTACCGGAGTTTGCAAAATTCCTGGCAGTTGATATTCAATCGGATCTTCCACGGTGATTATTTTTACTTCTGGTTTATTGAGAAGACTTAGAATACTATAGAGCGTGGTGGTTTTTCCTGAGCCTGTTGGGCCAGTGTTCAAAATCACACCATTGGGTTTTTTGACCTCGTTCATTATTTTTTCCAAATTTTCTTTGCGAATACCAAGCTTCGTGAGATCCAATTCCATTGATGATCCACGCAAAAGTCGCATCACGATTGTTTCGCCATAGCCTCCAAGGATAATCGAAACACGCACATCAATATTTTTTTCATCTATAACTATATCGTCATCAAATTTTATACTAAAGCGACTATCAATCACTCCTTGGCGCACTTCTGTTTTCACTCCAGAAAGAATTTTTATCTCGCCCAAAAGTGCTGGGTATTCATTGAGTGGCAAAGTGGCAACGTTTTGCAAAATTCCGTCAATTCGAAAACGAATTTTGACATCATCTTTTTCCGGTTCGATGTGGATGTCGCCAACATTCAAAATGGTAGCAGCTGAAAAAACAATTTTGTTGATGTCGGTGGTTTTTGAGGCACGTAAAATTTCTTCTAACTTTTTGAAATCCACTATATTTTCTTTAGCAGAGTTATACTGATTATTTTCAACGAGAATTGTTTTGCCTAAAGTTTGGGACATTAGTTTTTCATAGATACTTTCCAAAAATTCTCCTTGTCCTGTAGCACTTTCCACTTCATCAATGGAAGTGATGCCAGCAATGGCTTTCAAAATTCCATCTTGAAGCATCGTGATCATCCCAGATTCCAAAGCAGCCATAGCCAGTTCTGTTTCGCCGGCCATTTCTAAAATTAATTTTTCAATATCTTCATTTATTGTGAGTACTTCAAAAATTCCCATCCGACCCTTATATCCTAAACCATTGCATTTTGGACAACCCTTTGGTCGATAGAGTTTTTCGATATTCTTTGGAATTTCCACTTTGGCTTTGGGAGAAATGATAGAGAGAATTTTTTTGATGGACTCGATAGATTCTCGGGCTGGAACATAAGCCTCTTTGCAATCACAAAGTTTTCGCACCAAGCGCTGACCGATGATTGCATTTATAGCGGGAGACATGAGAGTTGGCTTCACCCCGAGTTCGATAAATCTTGGAATGGTGCCAACGGCATTATTAGTATGCAGTGAGGACAACACTAAATGACCTGTGAGGGCAGAATTGACCGCAATGTCAGCCGTTTCGTCATCACGAATTTCACCTACCAAAATTACATCTGGATCTTGACGAACAATGGCACGAAGTCCTTGAGAGAAAGTATACCCACGGTCTTTTTCAATTTGAGTTTGAGAAATTCCCGGAAGTTCATATTCAATTGGATCTTCAATGGTGATTATTTTTTTGTCCGGAGTGTTAAGTTTATTGATGATGGAATAGAGGGTGGTAGTTTTTCCAGAGCCGGTTGGGCCAGTATTGAGAATCATGCCATTGGGTGCTTGCATTTGTTTTTGAATATTTTCATAGGCCAATCCCTGCAGACCTAAATTTTCCACGCTCACCTTGATTGAATCTGGATCCAAAAGTCGCATTACAATCGATTCGCCAAAACTTCCTGGGATGATACTCACGCGAAGACTAATCTTTTTTTCCGCTAAATTTATTTCAAAAGTTCCATCTTGTGCAATATCGCGCAAATTAAGTTTCATTCCAGACATCAATTTTATACGAGAAACAATAGTATGAAAAACATTAAGTGGCAAGAATGCCACATCTTGCAATGTTCCATCGATTCGGTAGCGTAGACGAATTTCTTTTTCTTGTGGTTCAATGTGGACATCGCTGGCACCAAGCTTATAACCGCCAGCCAGCATAATATTCAAAACTTGAGTAGTCGGGAGCTCCTTAATTCTTTGTTTTAGCGTGATCAGATCTTTCATTTCTTCCTCAAATTTAGTCAAATCATCTCCACTGAGATTCAAACTCATTTGATCAAGAATATCCACAAAAACAATCTGCTTATATTTTTCCCAAACGCGATTGAGATTTGAGACGGAAACTACAAAAAGTTTTATCTGCCAACCCTTGTCATTTTTTAGGGTTTCTATAAAATCATTAGTTTCTTGATTGCTTGGATCGCAAGAGATGATAGTGACAACTTTTCCACTTCTGTGAATCACGGCAATGCCGAATTTTCGTGCTTCCTCTTCAGTTAGAAGGCGAATGTCATCTTTTGAAATTGGAATTAGATTAGTGTCAACATATGGCAAATTGAGCTCAGCAGCCAGTGTGCTAGCCATTTCTTCCTCCTCTTTTTTTCTGAAGGTAGAAAGAATTTTAGCAGTTTTATTTCCCTCTTGAATTTCATCGGGTTTTATTGCTTGGACTTTTGGCTTGAGAATTTTTATCATATCTCTACGAATTACGAATTAGTACGAATGTACGAATAAGTAAATTTTATAAATAGTTTTATTTGATACTATTTTAGCATAAAAATGACAAATAAAAAAACTGCCCCTCGGGACAGTTTTCTAAAAAAGTAAATTATTTTGTCATCAGAGTTCTTATTTTTACAGCGATGATTTGGCCGACTCCAACAATGTCTGGATTCTCAATTCGTATTTTCAAGAACCCATGTTTGATATCACCTATAATTTCAGTGGCTAGAATTTCAGTGATTTCCGGTTCAGTTGATTTTATTAAAATCATTGAGCTTTGTGGGGTGTCGCTGTAGATGGCCATAAAAATTTTTCCTTCGCTATAATTTTCTTCGAGTTTGGAGATTATAAAAGGGAGGTCTTCTGAAGTAGAACGGCTTTGGACAAAATCTTCTACAGTTAGAGCTGACCAAACTAATTTACTTTCAGAATCCCAATTGATTTTGGCCATAGCTCGTCCCCAAAGCTTCAAAATATGCAGTGGTTGAGTTTTATACATCCAGCGGATAATTTCTTGCTGATTGGCGCCCTTATCCATAAGAGAGGCGCTAGTAGAAAGGGCTTTTGGAGTAGTATTCTTCTTTTGAAAGCTGTCGGTCGCGCCGATAAGTCCGGTGAGCAGACAAGTGGCAATTTTTTTGTCAATTAATTTAGGATAAATGTTTTCAAGGGTTTTGGCTAAGATTTCGCAGGAAGAAGAAGCTGTGATATCAGTGAGATTAATTTGTCCAAAGTTATCGTTGTCGCTTTTGTAGTCGATATTTACTACTGGCACTTCAAAAAACAAATCAGTGTTTTCCAAATAAAGCTTGCCTAATTTTTCCAAATCAGAACAATCAATTACTATCACTAGATCATATTTGAATTTAGCTAAAATAAAAGAAAAATCTTTTGGGTTAACAGAGCCTTTTTCTGGGGTGACTAGGATATTGAAAATATCGCCTTTTTCTTCGTGTCTAACTTTTATTATCTTGTTTTCTGCTGTATTAAAAGAAAGAACAAAATCACGCGCACCAGAAATTTCTGAGAGCAAATTCTCGGGGCGAGGGAGAAAACTGAATTTTTCTGACAAATGATTGGAAAAAGCAATAGCTGGCAGAATGCTCAATTTTTCCAAGAAATAGTAAAGTGCCCAAGCTGAGCCCACAGCATCAGCCGAAGGATTTTCTGGGATAAGAATCAAAACCTCTTTGGAAGTTTCCAGGAATTTTTTGAATTGTTCTTGGGGCGGAAGTGACATAGAAAATATATTTTAAGCTAGTTAAATAAGGTAGCATCTGGGAAATATATTGTCAATGTTTCCATTTATAGGTAAGATTAAGTTATGGAAAAAACTTTTATCACAACTAATTCCAAGCAAACTCAAAAACTAGGCGAGCTTTTGGCGCAAGAATTGCAAGGCGGAGAAGTTATTTGTCTTGATGGTGAGCTGGGTGCAGGAAAAACTACTTTTACTCAGGGTCTCTTGAAAGGCTTAAAAGTTAATGGACCATATACGAGCCCGACTTTTTTGATAATGAAACAATATCATATAGCATGTAACATGAAACATGAAACAAAAAAAGAAAAAATGCTTCATGCTTCATGTTTCATGTTTCATGATATTTATCACTTTGATGCGTATCGAGTGGAGGCGCAGGATATTTTGAATTTAGGCTTCGAGGAAATATTGCCGAACAAGAAAAATATTATTATAATAGAATGGGCAAGTAGGATAAAGAAGATTATTCCGTCTAATGCGATTTTGGTTGACTTTAAATGGTTGGAGGAGAATAAAAGAAAAATTACTTTTAAGGCTAAATTTTAAATCAATTTTAAATTACTAAATGACAAATTAAAAATTTAATCATTTAGATTTCATTTTAAATTTAAAATTTAGCCTTTAAAATTATAAAACAATATTAATATAAAAAAACTATGAAAAAAACAGCAGTATTAATAACGAGCATATTTTTGATTACAGCTTTTTCTGCTTGCTCACAAAAAGAAGAAAAATCAATAGACACCATCCCAAATCCAATCAGTGATCCGGCTGGGCATATTCCAGGGATGGTGGATATAAACAAAAAAGCGGCGCAGGATATTCAAAGCGCGGTGGACAAGGAAAATGAAAAGCTAAATAGTTTTTCCCAGAAGGTAAT
>DCUU01000054.1 GCA_002328565.1 Candidatus Moranbacteria bacterium UBA2206 | reverse complement strand
GGACTTGTAGCTGACGGAAAAACAATCATTAATAATATATATCAAGTTGATCGAGGGTATGAAAAAATAGAAGAAAGATTGCAGAAGTTAGGAGCACAAATAAAGAGGATTAAAAATTAATTTTTTTAAATATATGTTTGTTAGAAAGATTGGTATTGACTTAGGAACGGCGAATATTTTGGTGTTTGTTCCGGGGAAGGGAATCGTGGCTAATGAACCGAGTGTGGTGGCGGTTTCGATTTTGGAGAACAAGGTTTTGGCAGTGGGCAATGAGGCCAAGGAAATGCTTGGGCGCACTCCAGACACAATTCAAGCTAGTCGGCCAATGAAAGATGGCGTGATTGCTGATTATAAAATTACCGAAGCGATGCTCAAATATTTTATCAATAAAGTTAGTGGAAGATTTCGCTTGATTAAGCCGGAAGTGATGATTTCTATCCCAGTGGGAGTGACTTCGACTGAAAGAAGGGCGGTGATTGACGCGGCTATTCGAGCTGGCGCCAAAGCAGCCTATGTTGTCAAAGAACCAATGCTAGCGGCTATTGGCGCGGGAATTCCAATTGCAAACGCTTCGGGGAATATGATAATTAATATTGGCGGAGGAACTTCGGAGGTGGCAGTTATTTCCTTGGGTGGAGTGGTGAGTGCTACAAGTGCGCGGGTAGGTGGAAATAAATTTGATCAAGCTATTGCTGATTATATAAAAAGAAAATATAGTTTAGCAATTGGGGATCGAACAGCCGAAGAGATAAAGATAAAAATTGGCTCAGCTATACCGCAAATGAAAGAAGAATATGCTGATGTGCGCGGGCGAGATTTGACTGGCGGACTACCTAAGTCGATAAAAATTTCTTCCAATGAAATTACGGAAGCTATTCAGGATGAACTTAGAGAAATAATAAATGCAATAAAGAAGGTTCTGCAAGAAACTCCACCGGAACTTTCCGCAGATATTATGGATAAGGGTATGGTAATTTCTGGTGGAGGAGCGCTTATTAAAAATATTGATCAGCTGATTACTAAAACTATTGGAGTGCCAAGCTATATTGCTGACGACCCGTTGTTTTGCGTAATCAAGGGTATCGGCATCGCATTAGATAATTTAGAATTGTATAAAAGAACTATAATGCTAAGTAAATAAATTCATATAACATGCAACATGAAACATGCAATAAAATTGTTTCATGCTATATGCTTCATGCTTCATGAGAGTTGGTATTGACGGCTCGCGAGCTTTTTTAAAACAAAGAACTGGTATCGAAGAATATTCTTATCAGGTGATAAAGCACTTAAGAGGGAAAATAAAAAAAACATCCCGAGTTGTTTTGTATTTACGACGCGGACAAGTAGTTGATTTTGGCTTGTCTGCTGGAGAGACAGGCTTGCCGAAAAATTGGAGAATAAAAGTTTTGAGATGGCCAAGATTTTGGACTCAATTCGGACTTTCCTTGGAAATGCTTTTTCACCCCGTAGATGTCCTTTTTATTCCAGCGCATATTGCACCACTAATTCACCCCGAGAAAACTTTTGTTGTTGTGCATGGAGTGGAATATGAAATCATAAAAGAAGCTTATTCTTTTTTAGGGAGGTTTTATATGCGCCATTCGATAAAATTATCCTGCCGATGGGCCAAGAAAATAATTGCAGTTTCTAAAAATACCAAAAAAGATTTAGTTGAATTATATAAAATACCGGAAAATAAAATAGAAGTTATTTATGAGGGTGTAAGTATTGAAGAGGGACCAAAATATACCGGACAATATGATAAATATAAACCGTACTTTCTTTTTATCGGCTGGTTGGGGGTGCGTAAAAATGTCCTAGGAATGATTTCAGCTTTTGAAATATTAAAAGAAAGATATAATATACCTCATAAATTAATTCTGGCAGGACAAGCTGGATTTAAATATCAAGAAATAAGAGAGAGAATAGATAAAAATGTATACAAAGAAGATATAGTGGAATTGTCTTTTGTCGATAAGGAGCATAAGGGAAATTTAATCAGAAACGCGGAAGTTTTTTTGTTTCCAACTTTCTATGAAGGTTTTGGATTGCCTATTCTAGAAGCTCAAATTTTGGGAGTTCCGGTGGTCACTTCTAACATTTCTTCTTTGCCTGAAGTGGGTGGAGATAGTGTGGCCTATGCAACCCCGACTGAGCCAATAGGCATCGCAGATTCGATTTATAAACTAATTAGCGACGATAATTTTAAAAATGCTATAATAGAAAAAGGGTATGAAAACGTGAAAAAGTTTAGTTGGGATAAATGTTCTCGCGAGATAGCTAAAGTGATTCTGAACTAACTGTTTCATCGCGAAATTTCAAAATTTTACAAACCTACAAAATTAATTAAATTAATAACGAATTAATTTTTTGGTATTATCTATATGATGAAAATAAATTTAAAAGTTGCTATTGTGCATGATTTTTTGAATCAATATGGTGGAGCAGAGAAAACCCTGGAAGTTTTGTGCGAAATGTTTCCAACTGCGCCAATTTATACCCTTCTTTATGAGGAAGAAATTATGGGCGGTAAATTTGGAAAAAAGGAAATTCACACTTCTTTCCTTCAAAAATTGCCCAAATTTTTTCGTCGTCGGTTCAAATATTTTTTGCCATTTTTGCCGACTGCTCCTGAGTCGTTCGATCTTAGGAATTTTGATTTAGTTATTTCTTCTTCAGGTGCTTGGTCAAAAGGAATTATAACTAGACTCGACACTATTCACATTGCCTACATTCACTCCCCAATGAGATTTGTTTGGGATTATAATGAAAAATATTTGCGCGATGAAAGAAAAGAGAAATTGAGTTTTATAATTCGTCCAATGCTGAGTTATTTTCGTATCTGGGATAAATTAGCAGCTGATCGGCCGGATTATTTGATTGCTAATTCAAAATATACCCAATCGAGAATAAGAAAATACTACAGAAGAGAAAGTGAGGTAATATACCCGCCAGTAAATCATGAAACATATAGCATGAAACATGAAACAATCATGAATAATGAAAAATATTTTCTAATTGTTTCGAGACTGTCAGCGTATAAAAAAATAGACAAAGCTATCGAAGCTTTCAATAAATTGGAATTGCCATTGGTGATTGTTGGTGCGGGCAAAGAGGAAAAACGACTCAAAAAAATTGCCAAGACTAATATAAAATTTTTGGACTATCAGAAAGATGAAAAATTGCCGGAAATTTATGAGAATGCTCGCGCCTTTATTTTCCCTGGCGTAGATGATTTTGGAATTGCTCCTGTTGAGGCGATGATGCAAGGTATTCCTGTGATTGCCATAAAAGCTGGGGGGGCGGTTGAAATTATAGAGGAAGGTAAAACAGGAGAATTTTTTGAAAGTTCGATGCCAGAGGTGATTGCGGATGGTGTTCGAAGGTTTTGTGAAAATGAAAAAAATTATAATAAGAATTATATCAAGCAAAGCGTAGAGAGATTTGGAAAAGAGAGATTTAAAAAAGAGATGCAAGAGTATATTAATCACGTAACACACAACATGAAATATGAAACAGAAAAATAGTATCGTTTCATGTTATATGCTTCATGCTTCATGAATATTATTGGCCACCAAAAAATAATAAACTATTTAGATAAAAGCATAGCTAAAGATAAAATTGCTCATGCTTATATTTTTTCCGGCCCAGCGCATCTGGGAAAATTTAGCTTGGCTATGGAATTTGCCAAAAAAATAACTGGTGGGATGGATAAGAAAGTAAATCCTGATGTCATCATAATTTCTCCGGAAACAGAAGAAAAGAAGGGGATTGTGAAAAAGAAAGATATAAAAATTGAAAAAATCAGAGAATTGGAGCATGAGCTTAGCCTTACGGCATATTTTGGAAAATATAAAGTGGCGATAATTGATGAGGCTGATAGACTTAGTCGAGCTTCTCAAAATGCACTTCTGAAAACGCTAGAAGAGCCACCGCAAAAAGCTGTTATAATTTTAATTGCAGAAGATATGGATAAGATAATAGCCACTATCAAATCCCGATGCGTTATCAAGAAATTTAATTTAGTGAAAGACTGCGAAATTGCAGATATGGTTAGAGGGGAAAATGCCGAGGAGGTAATATTCTGGTCGCTTAATCGTCCTGGACTGGCTATTAATTTGCAAAAAAAAGAAGAGGAATTGGAAAAAAGAAAAAAAGCTCAGGATGATTTAGAAAAATTAATCGATGCAAGTCTGAGTGAAAACTTTTCTTTTTTTGAGAACTTAAGCAAGGACATTTCAGCAGTAACAGAAGAGCTTAGTTTTTGGACAGTACTTTTGAGAAAAAATATCATGGAGGATTGTAAATTTTTTCAATTGGATAAAAAAAAATCATTCGTCCTTATTCTTAATATTGAAAAAAGCCTAAAAATTATCAGTCAAACTAATTCAAATCCAAAATTAGTCTTGGAAAATTTAGCGCTAGAAATTCACCCTATGGAATAAATTTTGTTTACAAAATTATCTCGCTAATGCGAGATATTCCATAGGGTAAATAATAAAATGCTTAGTCCAAAAAATAAACGAATAACTAAAAATAAAACGCGCGGAAAATTTTCGTTTTTTCGTTTTTTATTTTTTCTAGTAACGGTATCTTTTGTGGTTGTTCTAATCTACGTTTTATTTTTTTCGCCATTTTTGGAAATAAACTCTATTGAAATTAACGGCAATGATTATATTGAGAAAAATTTGATTTTAGATAAAATTAATCCGGAAATTTCAGGGAAATATTTGGATATCGTAAAGAAGAATAATTTGCTTTTAGCAAAGATTGGAAGGATGGAAAAAGATATAAAAGATGAATTTAAAATAATAAGAGAAATTGAAATAAAAAGAGAATTTCCTGAAAAATTAATCGTGAGTATTATCGAAAGAAAGCCGAAGATGGTTTTTTGTAGTGCGGATAGCTGTTTTATTCTAGACGAAAATGGAGAGGCATATGATAATTATTCTTCGAATGAAGAAAATGATAAGAACAATTTCATCACGTTGCGCGAAGAAAGTTCAAAAAAAATGAGTCTAGGAGAAATTATTTTAGAAAAAAAATATATGAGTTATGCGCTGGAAATTAAACAGGAATTATTTGAAAGACTTGAGATAGAGATAGATAACAATTTTCGCGTTGCAAGCCTGATCTCAGGTGATATTAGAGTAAAAACAAAAGAAGGTTGGGAAATATATTTTAATGAAAATATAGGATTAGAAAAAGAAATAGAAATGCTCAAGGTTGTACTGGAGAATAAGATTGAAAAAAGCCAGCGCACTGATTTGGAATATGTGGATTTGCGAATCGACAACAAAATATACTATAAATTTTGTGATGGTACGCCTTCTCAAATTGCCAAAGACAATGCGACTAGCGCGACAACGCCAACCGCACCGACTAACTCAACTGAGAATAAAGATAAGAAGAAAAAAGATTAAATTATTCAATGCTCAAAGCTTGCTCGGGTGTTATGTGATAAATAAGTATTGAAGTTCCGACTTGAGTAAAGGGTCGGATATTTTTTAACCAACGATAACTTTCGTTATCAGGCGTGTTTTTATTATAAATTCCTTCTTGAAGAAAAAGAGTGGAAATAGCGTACCAGCCTGACTCAACTGGTCTTTGAGCTTTCCACCAAGGTAGAAAATTATTTCGAAGATAATAGCTGGTATCAGCCATACCAAAATAGTCCACGCGGATTTTTTCCATTGGCGGAAGGTTGGGATCATAAATTTTGCAAAAAGAATCTAGGGAATTTTTTGGGCACCAATTATAACGGTCAACGAAAATTTTAAGTCTTTTCAAATCTTGTCCCCAATCAGCATTGGAATCGGTGACGTATTGGTAGCCATTTTTTGGCCCACCTACAATTTGATTGAAGTAGGACATATAATATGGATAAGCCCCAATCGTTTCCAGAGTTAGTGATAAAAGCATAAGACCAAGAACAACTTTCCAAATAAGAATATTGTGCCTGTCTGATTTTTTTAGAAAATTAAAAATTGTTTTAGCGGTAAGGATGTAGATGAATGGTAAGATAGGGAAAAGATGACGAAAACCGATGTTGAGTCGACCAGTAATGCTAGTAACTGAATATAGAACGATAAAAACAAGCAAAGAAAAACCGACGATATTAGTTCGCAGATAATAAGTGAAAGTGGAAAATATATTCTTGGAAATATTTTTCAATATATGAGAAGTTGATATTCCTAGGGCCAAAAAAATAAAAAATAAAGTTGCTAGTGGTTCTTTAATTAGAAAAACAATAGGGAAATAAGAGAGGAAACCTTGCGTATTAATTTCTCCCATGAAATAGGTCACATTTCCACCAGCCACTCTTTGAAACACGCGCGCAATTCCAAAAAAATAGTTTGCCAATGGGCGAAGTACTGGACTATCATTCATATAGAATAGAATTTGGCGAGAGTAAATGGTTTTTACATTAGTGTCATCAGTGTGAAAATAATAATTTATAGTTTCTGGCAATTTGTTTTCTGGCATGGCGTAGGTATTGAAATAATAAACTCCCCAAACTAAAACCAAAGAAAAAAGAAACATTACAATTCCTTTGCCTAGATATTTTCCGAGAGCTTGAAATTTGAATTTAAGTTCGCCTTTTTCATGATGACTTTTGTTTCTTATTAGGGGATAGAGAATAATCACTAACCCAAAAACAGGAAAAGCAAGCACGGCAGAAAATTTGGCTAGTTGCATGAGAGCGAGAAAAAAACCAGACACGAAAACATTTTTCCAGGTTGGTTCTTTTATAAAACGTAAGAAATAGTAAAAAGAAAAAGTTATAAAAGCAGCGATGCCTAAATCAGTTGTGACAAAATGATTATGACCGAGAACATTAGGATCCATTGCATAAAGCAAGAGTGCGAAAAGCCCAGCTCCTAGTCCAGCTAATTCTCGTGTCCACTTGAAAATAAACAGTCCGAGTAGTAGGGAGATGGCAATAATTGGTAAGCGCGACCAAAAAATTATCCGGTTGGGGCTGTTGTTAGCATTAAAAAGAAAATATTTTCCAGCGTTCCATTGCGCATCATTAGGATTTTCATTCCAAAAAGGCTGACTAGTGTCAAAATTCAAATCCATAAAAAGCAAGGGAATGGCAGATAAGTCTTTGATAAGTGGTGGATGTTCGGGGTTAAGTCTAAAATCATTTTTAACGAGATAGCTATAGGCAGCTGGAATATGCGCATCTTCATCATAAATTAGACTGTCATTTTTGGCGTTCAAAACTGAAACGATTGTAACAAAGCCTAAAATAATAATAATTATTTTTTTATAATGACTTTCAAGAAACTTGTTCATTTTTTTTATTTTAAAATATGAAATTAGCAAACTAATCATTTTTGAACAATTTAGATATCCCAAAAAGAAAAAATCCATAAGCGATATAATCAAGCGAGCGTGGGATAAATGGACTACTGTTTACGAGGAAATGCCAGTAATTAGCTAATATTAATAGAAATGCCGATACCGCAAATAGTTGATATTTTTCCATATTTTTTTATTTAAGTTTATAAATTAAGATATTTTTTTGATACTAAAATTATATCACAAAAAAAACAACTTATCCACATATCCAAAAAATTGTTTTGGGTGTATAATTTAGACATGAAGATATACACCGAAGCTATAATAAATAAAATATAAAAATATGACTGACGAAATTATTTCAAATCTTGAGCCAATTGAGGAGGGAGATTTGAATCTTAAGGAGAAATTCACGGGTGGTGGGAAAGCAGAAAGTGTTTTGGCGAAAAAAAATGAGGAAGTATTTCCCACTCCGGAAAAGATAGAAAGAAGAGAGGGTGTGGTAGAAAAGGAATCAGCTTATTCAAAAATTCTTTCCAAACTTCCTACACAAAGTCAAAAAGTTCAAGCGGATGATGTGGCGACCGATGCTGTCTCGGCTAACGCCGGAATCGATGCAGAAAGTAAAATTGGTAATTTAATAACAATTGCCGAAAATAAAGGTATCCCGCATGCTGTGAATGTGGCACGTCATATGGAAGATAATTACATATTAGACGAATTCCATGATAGAATGTTAGGAGAAGAACTGCACAATGCTTTGGTGGCCAAGGGAATGATAAAAGAAATATAACAATGCGATGCGAAACTACGAATAGCATGCGAATCTACGAACAATAACGAAATTATTTTTTTAATAAAAATTAAAACAAAAAATATTTATGGATTTAAATTCAATTTTAATTCCACTAATTTATCTTTCGGCGCTAGCTTCAATCATAAGCGGAATTTTGTTGGTGGCGCAAAGTTTTTTCCGTTTTCGCGCGCAGGTTAATCTTTCAATGAATTTGGATTTGGAAATTATTCGTGTTTCTAGAAGTGGCAAACCTAAAGAAACGCTTGAAAAAAGACAAGATTTTTGGAAAGAAGAAATTGGTGCTATGGAGCAACTTTTGACCTCTCTTTCAACACTGAAAGATCGAGCTGGTTTTTGGCGTCAGTTTATGTATGGCAAGCCACATATTTCTTTTGAAATTGCTAACTCCGCCAAGGAGGAAGAAATCATTTTTTTTGTCGCTGTTCCTAAAAAATTTCGCGAAGCTTTGGAAAAACAGATTCATAGTTTTTTTCCGAATGCTTCTTTGGAAAAATCTAAGGATTTTAATATTTTTCTTCCTGGTAGTTTCACATCTGCGAGCATTCTAGGTCTAAAAAGGGAATATTATTTACCTATAAAAACTTATGAAAATTTGGAAATTGATCCACTAAATGCTATCGCAAATGCGCTTAGTCGTCTTGATGCTGTCGAGGAGGGGGCAGCCATTCAATTAATTTTAAGCCCAGCTGAAGCTGGTTGGCGGTATAAGGGGATGAGGTTGGCGCACAGAATGCAACAAGGGAAAAGATTAAAAGAAGCCAACGCTTCATTTGCATTTAAATTCGTAAGAGGTATTTTTGAAAAAACTTTGCAAGAAGGTCTCACTCCTAAAAAAGACCCAAATAATCCGACGGACAAAAACATTCAACTTACGCCCGAAGAACAAGAGTTGGTTAAATTAATTGATAGAAAATCCAATAAGTCTGGGTTTGAGGTTAATATTCGCTTGATAGCATCAGCTAAAAGTGAGGGACGAGCCGATCAAATCTTAGGAGAAATGGAAAATGCTTTTTCACAATATGAAAACGCCGATTTGAATTATTTCCAAATTAAAAATCGTAGCAAGAAAAAAGAAATTGCCTATGATTTTATCTTTCGCAATTTTATCCCTGAACAAGCAATGCTTTTGAATGTAGAGGAGATTGCCAGCATTTTTCATCTGCCAACTTCTTCAACGGAAGTTCCCAAGATTAAATTTTTGAAATCAAGCGCGGCACCAGCACCGGTGGACATCCCAAAAGACGGAACTGTTGTTGGTTTTAATGAATATCGAGGAGCAAAGACAGAAATTCGTCTAACGGTCAACGATCGTCGGAGACATTTTTATACTATCGGTCAAACTGGAACTGGAAAAACGACGATTTTGCAAGAAATGGCTAAACAGGATGCTAGAGCGGGAAATGGTTTTTGCTTTATTGATCCGCATGGAGAAGCTATTGAGGATATTTTGGCCTGTATTCCAAAGGAAAGGGCTGAGGATGTGGTGATTTTTGATCCGGCCGACATCGAAAGACCATTTGGCTTGAATATGTTGGAATTTGATCTAGGCCACCCAGAGCAGAAAACTTTTGTGATTAATGAAATGATTGGAATTTTTGATCAGCTTTATGATCTCAAGGCTACGGGCGGACCGATGTTTGAACAATATATGCGAAATGCTATGTTGCTCATTATGGATGATCCCGAATCAGGTTCAACACTGATGGAAATTTCAAAAGTTTTGTCAGATGAAGAATTTAGAGCGATGAAAATTTCTAAATGTCAAAATCCGATAGTAGTCGATTTTTGGACTAAGGAAGCGGAGAAGGCTGGGGGAGAGGCGGCCTTGGCTAATATGGTGCCCTATATCACTTCCAAACTTACCACTTTTATTTCCAATGATATGATGCGTCCGATTATTGCCCAACAAAAAAGCACCATTAATTTTCGGGAGATAATGGATAATAAAAAAATTCTCTTGGTTAATTTATCCAAGGGAAAAATCGGAGAAATAAATGCTCGACTTTTAGGAATGGTGATTGTAGGAAAAATTCTAATGTCAGCGCTTTCTCGTGTGGATTTGCCAGATGAACAGCGGGTTGATTTCTATTTATATATGGATGAGTTTCAAAATGTTACCACTAATTCTATCTCCCAAATTCTTTCTGAAGCCAGAAAATATAAATTATGTTTGAATATCGCCCATCAATTTATCGCACAACTCAAAGAAGAAATTTCTAAAGCCGTTTTTGGCAATGTTGGCTCGATGGTCATTTATCGGGTTGGCCCGGAAGACGCTGAATTTTTAGAAAAGCAACTAGAGCCAATTTTCACAAAAAATGATTTGGTAAATGTGGATAATTATAATGGTTTTGCTAAGGTGCTCATAAATGGAGTTCTCACTAAGCCTTTTAATATCCAAGGTTTTCCACCAACTAAGGGCGATCAAGAGATTGCCAATGCTCTCAAGGAACTTTCTCGCTTGAAATATGGTCGAGATAAGGATTTGGTCAATCGGGAAATTATGGAAAGAACCAGAATAAAGTTTTAAAAAAAAGTTATCCACAACGTAAAGCACTTCGTGCCACGTTGCAAGCACACTCACTATTTAATTGGCTCAAATAAGAGAATTCTTGGTGTTTAACTTTTCTGGAAAAATAAACTTGACAGTGATTGCATAACACTGTTATAATATCACTGTGAAAAGAATATTATTTTCACAGTAATTATTAATAATAGGACTTACGCATCTCCCTTCAAATCTATTGTTCGCTGAAATCACGAAGAAATTCAACTAAGATTATAGACAGAATTTATTGATTGTAATCCTGCCATTGTACTGGCTACATAAATAGATTTTCAGGAAAATGCGCAAGTCCTAAGGAAAAAAAGTATGCAACAAATCGAAAAGGAGAAGGTGTTCTCCAAAATGCTCAAAGCGGGCAAAAAGACTTATTTCTTTGATGTCAAAAAGGCATCCAATGGAAATAATTATTTAACTATCGCTGAATCATATCTCAATAAGGATAATCAGAAAGTAATCAACCGAATTATTCTGTTTAAAGATCATTTCGCGGAATTTGGAAACAATCTTTTGGAACTCAAGCAGTATCTTCAATAAGACCAAATAAAAAAGCGGACTGCCACATAATGGCGGTCCGTTTTAATTTTGTATAAAAGTAGCGATAATGTTTATTTCATCTCAAAGCTTTTCACTTCACTGCCGTTGGAAAAATAGGCTAAGTTGGATTCTTCGTTGATTTCGAAATCTTGGACTTGTGAAATTTCCGTGTTATAAAACTGAGAAACAATTTTTCCGTCTAAATCCAGTTTTATGATGCGGGAATTTTTTTGGTCTAGGACAAAGATATTCTGACTGTCTCTTTTGGTATAAACTTTATCCGCCAATATTTTTGTAGCTGTTTCTTCTATGGTAAAAACTTGTTTTTTGCCTTGGAATAATTTTGAAATATTTCCATCTTGAGCTAGATATAGATTTTCTCCGATAGCTATGTCAGAAATTTCGCTTAGATCAAGAGTGTCTTTTAGCCAATTTATCTTTTCACCAAAACCCTCGTTAGCTCGCGGATAGCGATAAATTTGGCTATTATTTTTATCTAGAAGATATAAGTAGGTAAGGTAGGTTTTAGCCAGTGCAATTTCTGATCCGGCGGGAATTTCTATGGCGTTGTCTTGAAATTTTTTGGAAATTGGACTCCATGAAATTATTTTGTTGTTTTGACTCATTAGAAAAATCAAATTCAAATCATCCATATTGGAGACAATCTTGATCGGAGTAAATTCAGCTGGAAAGGGATAGTTTTGATTATCCTCGGCGCTAGTCAGGCTGTTTTCATCGACAAAAAACATTTTTCCATTCAGGTTTATGATTTTGAAAAGTTGACTTTTGGAAAAAACTATTTGCAAGTTTTCAATGCGTGAAACATTCTTGTCTTGTTCAAGTGGAAGGGGAATGGTGGGCGTAATTTCTTGAGAGGATAATTCCTCAGGAGTATCTTTATTTTGCAATTTAGCTATAAAATAAGGAGCCACCAAAAGAAGCAAGAGCGCTAGTGTAGCATAAACTTTTTGCGAATAATCAAGACGGGAAAATATTTTTTTTATCTTTCCAAAATGTGGAAGGAAAAGTTTTAGAAAATTATTTTTTGAAACAGGTGCCGTTTCTATTTTTAATGCGTCGTTTTGTTTGTTTGGAATAAACTTTTTTAGTCCAACAATAGTTTTTTGACCGGCAAAAACAAGAAAAGAAAAAATGTCCTGCGAAATTTCCTTGAGAGTGGCAAAAAATTCCTTGGTCAAAAGAGATATCTTTTCTTTGTCAATTTTGATAAGCGGTTCTCTTGGTTTTTTTGGTGTTACTGGAATAGAAATTGGCACTGGAGTAATGTTGCTAGGTTCTTCTGGAATATTTTCTTCCTCTCGCAGAGAATTCAAAACATCTTCTGATGGTGTAGCTTTTTTTGATGGTAATTTAATTGAAGCTATTTTTCGACCCAAGACAACTATTTTTTTAGAACAGAAGCTAAAAAATTCAGTTATTTTTATCTCGATAATTTCTGAAATATTTTCTAGGAAAGGATTTTTTTCTTGGAAAGAAAAATTTTCTTTGATGTAGATATGTCCGGTTTTTTTGTCGATAAACTCATCGGATTCTTTTTTGAGATCTTCTTTTATCTCTTGAGCTAACAATTGCCTTTCCTCAGTCGTTTGACTTTCTTTCTCTATTTTTTTCTTGGGATTTTTGGAAAAAGATTTTTGGCTAAATGCATTGAAATCATTTTTCTCGATAGTTTCCTGTGGAATTTCTACGGGAGTCTTTTTCTCTCCCATCCTAGCAACTAGCACAGCGGCCCTTTCTAATTCATTTCCCAGGGCAGTTCTTAAAAAGCGAATAAACTCCTCAGGGGAAAATTTCAGCGCGCTTCTTTTGATTTCCTCAAAAGAAAAAATTTCAAAAATAGCGTCAGTAGTCACGATGAGCGCGTCATCTTTTTCCAATCTTCCGCTTAGAACATCGACAAAAGTTTTGAAAGGACTGGGATTTTCTGGAATGATTGCGCCTTCACTAATATCAGTCAATGATTTTCCTCGAAGTAGCAAAGCCCTAGCGCTTCCAGCTTGAGAAAGATGAATATTATTTTTTTCGATGACTAATATAATGGCATTTATTTTTCCTAGCCAATTAACATTGCCATGTTCGGCTAACTTTGCCAGTGCCAAATTGGCTTTGTTTAGAGCTGCTTCGAAACTTTCAACTGCCCCGCGTTTAGTTTTGGAATAGTATTCTTTCTTAATGACAGAGATAAGATAGTTCACTACATAGGAAGAGTCGCTTGACTCATCATTTACTTCCAA
>DCUU01000048.1 GCA_002328565.1 Candidatus Moranbacteria bacterium UBA2206 | reverse complement strand
AACTTGTCCTTTAATATTTTTTTCAATAGATGCAATAAGCGCGCCTCGACCTAGTGTATTTAGGATGAAAAAAATAATCAAAAGTAAAAAAACTACAATTGCGAGTGTTATAATCCAGTGGATATTTTGCGAGAAAAATTCCATAATCTTTTCATTTTGCGCTGGATCAAGTTTTTTATCTTCTCCTGAATTAAAGAAATAATTCACACTTCCTCCGCCACCTAATGTGACAAAAAAGCCAAACCACCATAAGTACCTATTCTTCCAGGTGATTGCCCAAGCTGTTTTGATTATTTCTAGGTAATTAATAGAGGGCATATGATTTTAATTTTGTAATTTTTGAATTTTTAATTTTGTAAATAAATTTAAATGTTCAATTTTTAAACATTAGAAATTGTAATTTATTTAAAAATTATAAAATTAAAAATTATAAAAATTTAATTTTATTTTTCTGAGACTTTTTCTTTTTCTTCTGATTTTTCTTCAGCAACTACTCCTTCCTTTTTTGCCTTTGGAACTATCCCCATAATTTCATTAAATTCAATTTGTTCGATAGTTTCTTTTTCTAAAAGAGTAGCGGAAAGTTTTTCGAGTAATTCTTTTTTGTCTTGCAAAATATTTTCCGCCACCTTGTATGCATTTTCGATAAAACTGGAAACTTGATGGTCAATTTCCTCAGCAGTTTTTTCGGAATAATTTTTTTCTTCATGCATTTCTTTGCCAAGAAAAACCATTTCTTGTTTGTGTCCAAAAGTTCTTGGTCCAAGTTCACTCATGCCATAGCGAGTGACCAAGCTTCGTGACATATTAGTAGCTCTTTCCAAGTCATTAGAAGCTCCTGTAGTCACATCACCAAAAGTCAACTTCTCACTCACATATCCTCCAAGGAGAACAGAAAGTTCGTCGATGAAATAGTTTCTGGAGTGCAAAGTCTTGTCTTTTTCTGGAGTACTAAAAGTGTATCCACCGGCATTGCCCCGAGAAATGATGGAAATTTTTTGCACCGGATCAGCATTTTTGAGTGTGGCGCCCAAAATCGCGTGTCCCGCTTCATGGTAGGCGATAATTTTCTTTTCTTCTTCATCAATCCGACGACTTCTTCTTTCTGGCCCTAGAATTACTTTTTCAATTGATTCAGTTAGTTCATCCATGGAAATTGTTTTTCTGTTTCTGCGAGCCGCTAAAATCGCACCTTCATTCAAAAGATTAGAAAGATCAGCACCGGAAAAACCAGGAGTTCTTTGGGCAATTTGCCTAAGATCAGCGTCTTTAGTGAGAGGCTTGTTCGTAGAATGTAATTTTAGAATTTCTTCGCGCTCAGCGATATCTGGCAAATCCATTGTCACTCGACGGTCAAAGCGTCCTGGGCGAAGAAGGGCTGGATCAAGAACATCTGGGCGGTTGGTGGCTGCAATGATAATCACATTGGTGTTGGTATCAAAACCATCCATTTCCACGAGAATTTGATTTAGTGTTTGTTCTCTTTCATCATGTCCACCACCAAGTCCGGCGCCACGATGGCGTCCAACGGCGTCAATTTCATCGATGAAAATGATCGCCGGAGCATTTTTCTTGGCTTGTTTAAAAAGATCACGAACACGAGAAGCACCTACTCCCACAAACATTTCTACAAATTCTGAACCACTGATGTTGAAAAATGGCACATTAGCTTCCCCGGCTACCGCTTTGGAAATCAAGGTCTTGCCAGTTCCTGGGGAACCAAGAAGGAGAACTCCCTTGGGAATTTTTGCTCCTAAATCTAAAAACTTCTTGGGATTTTTTAAAAATTCTACGATTTCATATAGTTCTTCCTTAGCTTCCTTTGATCCGGCCACACTTTTGAAGGTCACTTTCTGATTTTTGTTCTTTGGGTCAGTCATTCTAGCACGCGAAGCCCCAAAGGACATCGCTTGATTGTTGCCTCTTTGCGCTTGACGGAGCATATACCAAATAAAAGCACCAACCAAGAGAAAAGGCAGGAGAAAAGGTAAAATTGTGCCTAACCAAAAAGTCAAACCGGATTCTCCTTGGATATTAATGCTAACACTTTGAATTTTTTCACTGTCTACACCATAATTTTTAAGGGTTTCTACGATTCCACCGCTGGTTTCTTTAGTGGATTTTTCAATTGTTCCGTCACTTAGGGTTATATCTAGATTATTGGAACTGACTTTTATCTCCTTAACTTTTCCTTCATTTACTTGTTGAGCGAGAGTAGAAAGTGAAACTGAAGCCGGTTTTTTGGCTGGATTGCCATAAAGAACCATAATTCCTGAGATAAAAAGAAAGATTATGATGACGATGCCGATGTTTTTGAATAGTTTTTGCATATTACGAATAGACTGCGAATATACAAATCTTTTACAAATATACAAATAAAATTATAATTTGTAAATTCGTAGTTGATTTGTAAATTTGTAGTAGTTTAATTTTTTACTATATGTAGCTTATCATTTTTCTTGGTAATTTTCAATCCTGGGAGTATTACAATCTGAGTCTTGCTTTTCGTGCTTTTTATGATTTTTATGATTTCTTCGATATTGTTCGCGCTGATATTTTTCAAATCCCCTCTTGTGTCTTTTATATTATTCCTTAAAACTCGGCGCAAAATCGCTGGATGTAGTTTTTCTAGCTTTTTTATCTCAAGACTATTAGAATTTTTCAGAGCAGTTTTTTCAAGGTAGTCAGAATCCTGCGAAATTGAAACTAAAGAATCAAAAATGGTTTCTTTGATTTTAGGATTGAAATTTTTTTCTAAAGCTGGGATAAGTTTGTTTCTGATTTTGTTTCGTAAATATAAATTTTCTCTATTAGTCCTATCTGCCCTATAGGTCAAATTTCTCTCTAGCAAATATTCCAAAATTTCTTTTCGACTAGTAGAAAGTAGTGGTCGGATTATTTTTTCATTTTTGAATTTCATAGCTGTGAGTCCTGACATTCCACTGCCCCGAATGATGCGCATGAGAAATGTTTCTACTTGGTCATCAGAGTTGTGTGCCACAGCAATGCAATCGAAATCATAATCCGCGCGAAGTTTTTCAAAAAAATCATAACGAATTTCGCGAAGATAATTTTCCGAAATATTTTTCTTGGGAATTTCGATGTTTTGTGCAAAAATTTCTAAGTCATATATTTGTGCCAAATCTTGCACGAATTTTTCGTCTTTAGTGCTGTCACTTCCGCGCAAATTATAATTGACATGAGCGATAAGAAGCTTCAAGGAATATTTTTTTTGCAGACGCGAAAAAACATCAAGTAGGCAGACGCTATCCGGCCCGCCAGAAACCGCCAAAATTATTTTTGCTCCGCGGTCAAAGAGATTATTTTGAAAGATTATATTCTGAACTTTTTTGATTAAGTTAGGCATTCATTTTTGATTGAATAAATTCCATTGTTTTTTCAAAAACTTTTTCTGCAGAAAGATCGGTTGTATCTAATACAAAATCGTAATTTTTTTTATCACGGATATTGACCTTATAATACTGCATATATCGGGTGTCATCTGTTTTTTGTCTTTCTTGAATTTTTTCTAAAACCTCCTCGATGGTTTTGGGTGTATCTTTTAATTCATTTCTTGAACTGTCCTTTTGTAATTCATTAAATACTCTTGTTGCCCCTTCATATGCATCTACGTCGAGATATATTTTTAGAGAAGTTGGTATGAAATGCCAAGCCATTCGACTATCTAAAATAAAATTATCCTGTTCTTTTGATAGTTTAATTACATAGTCATCAATTTCTTTATCCACTTGAGGATCTGTTTCTCCTAATTCTCCATATTCTACTGCAGTCAAACCTCTTTTTTTCGCCATGGCACGAAAAATTTCTCCAGTGGTATATCGCACATAGCCCAAGTTAGTTGCAATTTTTTTTGCAATTGTAGTTTTGCCGGAGCCCTCTGATCCGTTAAGTGTTATGATCATATTTTTTTAAAATAAAACTAAACTTCTTTTTTCTTAGTTTTACTTTTAACTTCTTTCTTTTCCTTAACTACCTTTTCTTTCTTTTCTACTTTCTCCTTTTTTTCTTTCTTCTCTTTCTTCACTTCTTTCTCTTCAACCTTTTCCTCAACTTTTTCTTCCTTGTCTTCTTTTTTCTTTTTCTTGTCTTTAGCTAGCACCAGTCCCATACGATGCTCTTTCGGTTCGATAGAAAGAATTTCCCAATTATATTTTTCATTGGCCTTGATAAGTTCGCCCAAAGTTTTTCCTGGGTAGGCTTCAGACATTTCACTGATGTGAGCCAGACCATGAATATCTTTGTCGAGATATACAAAGGCTCCGAAGTGATTGATTTTGTTGACTGTGCCGGAAACGATGTCCCCTTTCTTATATTTAGCAGCAATTTCAGACCATGGGTCTTCTTGCAGAGCGCGAATGGAAAGAGAAATTTTGTCCCCATCAATTCCGATTATCTTGGCGCTCACCTTGTCGCCAACTTTCACGATTGTGCGTGGGTCTTCGATTAGTTGCCAAGCGAGTTCCGAAATATGCACCAAGCCTTCTAATTTTCGCTCAGAGTCGTTTTCTTTGATTGAGAATTTTACAAAAGCCCCGAAATTAACTACTCCACTAATTTCTCCAGAAACGGTGTCGCCAATATTCAAAGATGAAATAACTTCCATATCCTTTTCACTTTGAGCTGCTTTTTCACTCACAATCAGTTTTTGGGTTTCACGATCAGCGTCAATTATGCGTACTTCCAATTCTTGACCAACCAATTTTTTGAGTAAATTCAAGATTTTGTTCTTGTCGCCGTCTTCAACTCGCGGATAATTTTTGCTAGAAAGTTGAGAAACAGGCAAAAATCCAGAAATGCTGTTGACTTCGATCAAAAGTCCACCTTTGTTAGCGCTCAAAACCTTGATATGCACTTTTTCTTGAGTGTCCTTCTTGCTTTCCAAGTCATCCCAGGCTTTTTCACAAGAAGCTTCACGAATGGACAGTTCAATATAGCCATCTTCATTCTCCATGTCGATTATGGTTGCATTGACAACGTCATTTATCTTGAGTTTTCCGCTTCCAAGACCGTCTTTGATTTCTTTTCCCAAAACTATGCCTGTTCCAAATGGGGGTAAATCAAGATATATTTCATTAGAAGACACATAAATTACTTTTCCGTCAATTGTGTCGCCAACTTGAGGAAAACGAAAATTTCCCTTGGAAAACAAGAGATTCATTGGTGAATTATCTTCAGCTATTTCTACTATTTCCGCTTCTTTCTTCTTTTTTGGTGTTTTTGGAGTCACTTCTTCCGAAATCTTATCGACTTCTTTAGCTAAATTGTCTAGGATGTCTGACATAAAAATAGGTTTTAGGTGTTAGCTTTTAGCTTCTTAGCTTAATAAAAGATAAAACCTTTAAATTTTCGCGAATAAGCATTAAAATCGCGTTAATTATTATTAAAATGCTTTATATAAAATTCATCCCCCACCACTTTTAACTTAAACTATTCTTAACTCTTTTTCTTAATTCTTGTAAACCTCTGTAATTCTTTTTTAGTTTTTGTTCTCTGTTGAAAGCATCTTCTTTCGAGAAAAATGCCTCATAGTACCTAATTTCAAAAGGACCCTTGTTCTTAGTAGAATTAACTTTATTGCAGTTATGTTGGTCCAGTCTTTTTATTAAATTACCTGTACATCCTAAGTATAGATAATTAATACTACTACTTTTAATTATATAAACATAAAACATAAGTTAAAAGTGGTGGGGGATAAAAAAATTCCTCTAAAATAGGGAATTATTAAGACTTTATCCACAGCCTAAGCTGTGTATAAATAGGGATTAAACCATCCCCTATTCACTTTTCTTAATAATTAACCGTAAAGTTATTGTAGTTTAGAATCGGGATTGTGTCAAATTTTTGAGTAGGTATTTAGATAGGTACCTTAATTTTCGTAGGTGCATTTAAAGTAATCTTTTTTTGCTTCAAGATGAATTCTCGTGTTCTTAGTTGGCGTGATATTAAAAGGAATTTGGTTTGTTTTTGAAAATCCATTTTGTAACAAGGATTTTGTTTTTTTGGGATTATTTGTCAAAAGATTTATAATAATTTTTGGGGAAATGTTGAAAAATTTTAAAATTGAAATGGCACCCACGTAATTTCGTTTCTCAATTTGTTCTTTATTGCCAATTAACTTGGCAGCTTCAATTGTATTGATTTCTAATTCTTCTTGAATCCATAACGTGGCTAATTTAAAAGGTAAACCCATCCCTCGTCCATCTTGTCCATTAATGCGGATAATTATTCCTTCTTTTTCTTTAGCAATTATGTTCATTGCTTTTTGAAGTTGTTTTTTGCAGTCGCAAGTAAGATCATCAAAGATTTGTCCTGTGTCACAACCTGAATCAATGCGTAAAATAAGAGTTTTCTTGTTTTTAAAAACTGGGTTTAAGTTTTTATCGAGTTTATTCGCCCTTACTATGACTGAATAATTTTTCCATTTATCAGAAATATGGAAATTGAAATACCAAAAATTACCATAGGTGGTTTTTATTATCCCTATCCCCTCCCGACTAACTAAAATATTTTTAGTTTTGCTATTATCTCTAATGGTGAAACTCTTAGAAAGGATTTTGCTTCCGCTTTTTATGCGAGAAAGGAGGGATTTTTGTTTTTTATTGATGATTTTCATAATTAAATTTAAAACTAGATTATGATTATAGTTTAAAATAAAACAATAATCAAGTGGATTTTTTCTGGAGATAAAAAAATAACCCACGCGACTTTTACAGAATTCTTTCTGTTAGGTCGCGGGGTTATATTGATAGAATTAATTTTTCATTGAAAATTGTTTACCGTTCAGCCAGCGCAGCGCTTACCTCGTCGAGAATTAACGAAAGAGCTTCTTTCGGATCCGGTGATTTAAAAACCGGACTTCCGCAGGAAATCATATCAGCGGAATTACTGATTGCTTCTCCTGGCTGGCAAAGCTGTTCCTGGTCGTTGGTTTTTTTGTCGTTATACCAGTGGGGCCGAGTAGCTGGAACGAATTTTATTCCATCGACATTGGAAACAAATTTAAGCATGGTCCCGGGAATGATATACCCATGACATCCTTGGTTGATGGCCTCTTTGGCGAGGAAATCAATTGTTTCCGGAAGTGAGCGTCTGTAATATTTACGACAATATGCCTCATCAAAATGAGTGGTGACGGTAACGCCCAGGAATATCACATTGTAAGCTTCAGCAGTTTTAATCGCTTCAGAAAGAAGCCTGTCTGCCTGAACGTAGGCATTTACCATTTTTGCGCCTCTGTCCGCAACTTCCTGCACCAATTCCCTCATGGTGCGCTTTCCATTGTTCATCTTGAGATCGGCAAATACCGGGCGACCGGTGATTTCTCCGATTTCGGTTATAATCTTGGATCCACGAAGGATAAGATCCAGATTTAATTTAATTCCGTAGTCACCTTCGACTCCTTCAATCATGCGCGCTTTTTTAATCGCGCCTTCGCGAGTGGAATCATCGACTGCCAGATAAGTGTGTGGAAACTGCATATTTTTCATAATGTTCCTCCTCCTTGTATGGGTGTTAGTCCTCTGGTTTTTTGCCATTGGGACGGATTTGAAAGAAATGAGAGGTAATCATCGATGGCTTTTGGAGAAAATCGCCCCATTTTTTTTGCCACTTCGATAACGTCTCGGAGCTTAATCACATAAATCATTTCGATTCCATTATCTTCAAGGGCAGAATTTGCTGTCGGGTTATCGTAGTAGAGAATTGTTCCAGCTTGTCGGATTTGATAACCCCTCAGTCTGAGAGATAAGCAACTGGTACATGTTGTTTGGGAATAATTGACGAGTTCCTCAATATCGATACCTATATTTCCTCCTGCAAATAAACCTTCTCTTTTTTGGGGATCACCTTGAATGTCGTAGGTAATTTTTTCGGCGAATTCGCTAAGAAAAGGAGAGTCATCGCGAAGGATGGGACCGATACTCATGCCGTTGTATCCTTCGTTTTCAAGAATTTCAACTCCCGCTTGAGAAGAGGCGAATAGGTCTTCAGTTTTTCCGATTACCAGGCCAGTCTGCCCATATTGTATGAGGGGATTGTTTTTGTTCCCCGTGATTAATTCCTTGTGTCCGCCTTTCTTTCTCTCTTCTCTAATATAAACAAACGGCACATTGAATTCTTTGCTGAGTTCGTAAGCGAATGGCATGCCTGTTGGTACGCAACCAGCTATAAAGTCGAAAGACAAACCCTCGTTTTGACTGTTTTGTATCGATGAACGAAAACCATTAAGTAATAATGGCCAATTTGATTCATCGATCGCGACCAACCTTCTTTTGCCATCAAGCGATCGGGATCCGTAAACATACAAGAAACCGATGGGAATATTGTATTCTCTGGATAAATAATTTTTAAGAATCCATGCGGGTATCACTCCTCCAGTGAGATTCCCCGCTACAAATTTGACTTTGTGGCCACCTTGGCTAACTTTTCTGCCTAACTCATTACCCATAGCATCCATTTTTTCCGGGAAAGAAACCATCCCTTTAATGGAGATGTATCCTGGTCCCCAGTTTCCTGAGGAATATAGAAAGGGTTGATGTTTTAGCAGAAGCAGAGATACTTCTTCATTTGAAACTTTTTCGGGTATCTCTCTAATATCTGCTGCGCCAGATTCTATGATCATTCTTGCTATTTGTTCAGTTCGAATATCCATCTTTTCTCCTCTTGGGTGATGTTAGATTGTGATTGTTGTGTTTTATTTTCTCCTCTCTTTTTCAATAGCTCTTGCCATTATAACGATGTTTAAATTCCCAAAGTTTTCCTCCGCAAAGTCGGTCAGTTTAACGAGATAATCAAGGCGGTCGTAATAATATTTAGCGCCTTGTTTTTTGAAATAGGTGGTTGAGTCAAGCCAGTTTGATACCTTATCATACAGCTTAAAAAGTATCGTGAGCTTGCTTCGTGTCCAGATCCGTTGCATTTCATCGGCTGAATCAGCGAAAATCATTTCACTGATTAGCACTTTACCTTCCTCACTCACATAATCGGGAATTTCTTCCGTAGTATCCTCCGGTACATCGTGGTTAAGGAGCACTTCTGCTCCTAGCTCACGAATGTTTCGTGGCAATTTTTCCTCAGCGAGGATTGTCATTGCACACCAAACCGGGTGGATTGAATACGGAGTTGAGCCATCGTGTTTTCTTATTGCCATACTGGGTAATTTACATTTTTCTGAGTGTGCCTGAATAACAAAAGCCAATAATGATGGAAGTTTTTGCGTGAAATCCATTCTCGTTTTCTCCTTTCCTTCCCTAAAAAATTAATAAAGTCCTAGAGTTATTTATATAAAAGCTGTATTTTACAGCGTTGTTTTTTAACGAACCACCCATAAAATCCTCAAATCATTCGATTTCCTCCTTGGGGATTTATCCCGTACTAACTTTTAGCCAAAAATTAAATAAAAAGCCAAAAGTTAGTGCGGGATTAGCTAAGTTTAAATTAGCGGTAATTGGCGTATTAGTCAAATAATTTGGTAAATAAAAACAGCCCAGCGACTTCATCCAAATTTCTTGGAATCGATTGCCGGGCTGTGCAGTTTTTAAATAAAAGCACATCCATTTCCAGTGCAAAAATGCACAGAAGGACTTTTTTTCTTACTTTCGCATCGAGGGCTATTCGGCTTAAGTGAACACTCAGGAGGTTTTCCGGGAACAGTTTGAATAATGTCAATTTCTTTTCCAGATTTCTTCTTCCTTCTCATTTCTTTCTCCTGTTTCTAAATCGAATCATTTTTTATTTGCGAGTAAGCATTCGCGACGACAGCGGTTTCCGCATTCTCTGGATTGCCTTTTTAAGCAAGCCTTACTCCCCTCGACAGTGTCACACCAGTGTGGTTTACCGGCCACTTTTTTCTTCTTGTCTTTCATGGTCTCATTTTCTCCTTCCAAGAGCGTTGGGGTTAATAAAACTTTTCATAAAGACATGTTCTATATAAATAACTGTCATTAACAGTACTAATTTTTAACGAACTACGCAGAAGTTCTAAAATTGTTAATTTCCTCCTTAGAAATTTCTAATAATAAAATAGCAAAGATTGGGGTGTTTAGTCAAATAAAAACGACTCGGAATGCAAATGCACGCCGAGCCGGGGTTAGATTGTTTGAGGGTTAAAGCTTGGAAGGGAAAAATAATCTCGAGCCATTCCATGGGTTAACAACATTCCCATTGTTATAGCGCAAATTATCAATTTTCCATTCCAATTTATACTCAACAAGTTTTTTTGATACTTCAATACCGAGAAAATTGGCGGCGTTATAAATAAGTAAATTCGCCACCTGTATACTGGAAAGATTTAATTCTTCGGCTAGCGTTAGGACAACTGCTACCATTTCTTGATTGGAGGGAATTCCGGCTGCGCCTGCCAACTTTTCTTTTCTGGTGTGGCAAGCGCTATCGGATGCCACCCAGATCCAAGAAAGATTTAGGGACAGCAATCCAACTAAAAATTCGCGATGGTAGCGATTTCTCAATCGGTTAAAACAATCATAAAATTTGGAATCGAAGG
>DCUU01000060.1 GCA_002328565.1 Candidatus Moranbacteria bacterium UBA2206 | reverse complement strand
ATAAATCCACCGGTCAATGTCAATGATTTCAAAATAAGTCGAGAAAAAGACGATTATTTTTTGGTTGCTGGACGGCTGATGGCTTATAAACGTTTTGATATCGCCATTGAAGCTTTTAATAAATTAGGATTACCACTTAAGATACTTGGTCGTGGACCGGAAATGAAAAGGCTTCAGAAAATAGCTAGGCCAAACATTGAATTTCTAGGGCGGGTGAGTGACGAAGAATTGCAAAAATATTTCTCTCGATGCCAGGCTTTTATTTTTCCTCAAGAAGAAGATTTTGGACTCACTGCCATTGAGGCCATGGCCTCGGGTACGCCTTTAATTGCCTATAGGGGTGGTGATATTCCGGAACATATGGAGGAGGGAAAGACAGGGGTTTTTTTTGAACATCAAACGGTGGATGATTTAGTCTCGGCAGTTAGAAAATTCAAAAATTCCGACTATGATCCGGAACTTATCAGGCAAAGAGTTTTGAAATTTGACAAAGAGATATTTAAGGCTAGAATAAAGGAATATATTGATAATGAATTGAGGGAATTTCGTTCTGTTAAATAAAAAAATCATGAAAATTTGTATTGATATAAGGTGTTTGGCGGAAGGAAGAAGGACTGGCGTTGAAGAATATACTCGCCATCTTCTACATCATCTTTTTGCCATTGATCAAAAGAACGAATATGTTCTTTTTTTGAATTCTTGGAAAAAAACAAAAGGCAATCTTTCTTGGTTAAAAAAATATCCCAACGTGAAAGTGAAAAAATTTAATTTTCCTAATAAGATTTTAAATTTGATGTTTTGGTATTTGGGCTGGCCTAAAATTGATTATTTGGTTGGTGGGGCAGATGTGGTTTTTTCTCCAAATATTATTTTTGGCAATGTGAGTGCGAGGACAAAATCAGTCATCACAATTCATGATTTGTCATTTTTTCGTCACAGCGAATATTTTTCTAGGAAAAGAAGATGGTGGCATATATTCATCAATCCAAAAAAAATTTGCCAGACTGCGAACAAAATAATTGTAGTTTCAAATTCAACTAAAAATGACTTGGTTGGTTTATATAAAATTAAACCAGAAAAAATAATCGTTATTCCAAGTGCAGTTTCGAATGATTTTTGCGTGATTAATCGAAATGATGAAAAATTGATTAAGGTTAAGGAAAGATATAATTTACCATATAAGTTTATTCTTTTTTTTGGCACAATTGAACCACGCAAAAATATAGTCGGGCTAATTCGCGCTTTTAATTTATTGCAAAAACAAAGTGGTGAATATAAATTAATTATCGCCGGAGAAAAAGGTTGGATGAATGAAGAGATAAATAATGAAATTATAAATTCTCCATTTCGCGAAAAAATTAAAATAATAAATTGTGTGCCGGATGAAGACAAGGTTTATCTATATAACCTAGCTTCACTTTTTGTTTACCCTTCCTTTTTTGAGGGTTTTGGTTTCCCGCCACTTGAAGCTATGAAATGCGGAGTGCCTGTAATTGTCTCTAATAATTCTTCACTGCCGGAAATAGTGGGAGATGCCGGAATCATAATTGATCCGGATAAGCCGGACGAAATTTTTTTGGCGATGAAAGGAATTTTGGAAAATTCTAAATTGCGAAATATTTTAATTAAAAAGGGCTTGGAAAAATCAAGAGAATTTGACTGGAAAAAAACCGCCAAAAAAACCTTAGATGTCTTCCTGAAATAGCCTTAATCACAAATATCTTTATAGTTATTTTTATGATATAATTATGTTATAAATACGGATTCGTACATTCGTATATTTGTAATAAATTCGTAATTCGTAAAGGAATGAGAATTGGCATTGATGCTCGATTTTTTGGGCCGATTGGCAAAGGATTGGGGCGTTATACACAAAAATTAATAGAAAATCTAGAAAAGGTGGATAATACTAACCAGTATTTTATTTTTCTTAAAGCGGAAAATTTTGAAGAATATCAACCGAAGAACAAAAATTTTCAAAAAGTATTGGCTGATTTTCGTTGGTATACTTTTGCTGAGCAGATAAAATTTCCTAGACTTCTCCGAAAATATGATTTAGATTTGATGCATTTTCCGCACTTTAATGTGCCTCTGATGTATGATAGAAAATTCATAGTGACCATACATGACTTAATACTTATTCATTTCCCAACAACTAAAAGTTCGACACTTCTTCCTGTATTCTACTGGCTAAAATTTTTAGCTTATAAAATTGTTATAAGGTCAGCTATTGTACGTTCCCAAAAAATAATAGCGGTTTCTAATTTTACCAAAAAGGATATTCTAAAAACTTACCCTAAAATCAAAGAAGAAAAAATAATAGTTACCTATGAATCAGCGGAAGATTTCTGTATCCTAACTCCGCACAATAAGCACGAGGAAATTATGGCTAGATATGATATAATTAAGCCGTATGTAATTTATGTTGGCAATGCTTATCCGCATAAAAATTTAGAGAGGTTGATTTTGTCTTTTAGAGAAATCGTGAAAACAGAAAAAAACTTAAAACTAGTGCTGGTTGGTAAGGAAGATTTTTTTTATAAACGACTTAAGAGTTTTGTATCGAAAGAAAAAGTGGGGAATATAGTTTTTGCAGATTATGTTCCAGATCACGAACTGGATACTCTCTATAGAAACGCTGTATTGTTTATCTGGCCAACGCTCTATGAGGGATTTGGATTGCCACCACTTGAAGCAATGTCGAAGGGTTTGCCGGTAGTTTCTTCTAATCATGATTGTATGAAAGAAATTCTAGTCGAAAGCGCTTATTATTTTGATGGAAAGAATATTTCTGATATATCAAGAGCCATACAAATTGTTCTGAAAGATGAAAAGATTAAAAATGAACTTATAGTAAAAGGTTATGAACAAGCGAAAAAATATAGCTGGAAAAGAATGGCACAAAAAACGTTAGATTTATATCAAAATGCATCAAAATAAAAAACAAATACTAGCGCAAATGTTTGATGTGCGACCGACTAATAAGGAGGGTAATTTAGATTTGGAAAAAATAGCAAAGATAGAGAAGATTGCGCAAATTTCCAAGAAAGAGAAGGACTCGACTGATTTGGAATATTTAGCCTCAAAAAAAATAATTCCGATGGAGGATTTGCGAAGGCCGACTGTTTTTGAAGATGAACGCAGAAGATTTCAGGAAATGATTGATCAAGAAAAAGAAAATGAAAGAAAAAGAAAAAGAATAATTGCAATAAACTCAGATGATATTGATAATATAAAAAATATTTCAGTAGAATTTAAGCATAACAGGAAAGAAGATGATTTTCTTGCAAAAGAATTAGAGGTAAAGGAAAAATATTTCGCGCCAAAGCATATTAGAAAGAAGAAGAAGAAGATCTTTGATAATTTAGAAATTTCCGTTGACGATGCGTTTAAAAAAAATCTATTTTTTTTCACGAAATTTTCTTTGACAGTGGCGACTATCTTTCTCCTTTTCATAATTTCTAAAACCGCTTTGAAAATTAAAAATGGCGGATTGGAAAACAGTCAACTGGCAATGGCTCAACTGGCCTTAGCCAAGGATGACATTAAAAATGGCAACTTTGAAAAATCCTATATCAAATTCAACGAGGCCAACGAAAAACTGACTCAGGTTTCAGATGATCTTGGTGTTATTGGCGGAACGCTGGCTGATTTTACTAAATATATCCCATTTCTTTCCAAAGCTTCTTCGGGCTCCAACATAATCAAAGCCGGAAAAAATATTTCGCAGGCAGGGAAAATAATTTCGGAAGTTTTGAAAACCACTGAGAATATTAAGGCAAAAAAAGATCAAATCGGAAATATATCTTATTTAGAATTATTTAAAGATAATGAAGCTAAATTAAAACAAATTTCTGTTTTATTATCTGAAGCGGAGGGTTATCTAGGAAGAGTAAATTTAGATGATATTCCAAAAGAGAATAGGGAAGACTTCTTAAAAGCGAAAAAACAACTTCCTGTGATGAATAATATCTTGGCTAAGTTTTTAGATGGAGAAAGAATATTTTCCGATATTTTAGGCGGAAATGGTCCGAGAAAATATCTTTTTCTTTTTCAAAACAATCAAGAGATGCGCGCGACAGGGGGTTTTGTTGGAAGTTATGCCCTACTAGATATTTTTAATGGACGAGTTAGAAATTTTTTCATTGATGGAATTTTCAATCCAGATGGGCAACTTAGGGAAAAGATTGTTCCGCCAGTTCCAATTCAAAAAATTAGCGCGGCTTGGAGTTTGCATGACAGTAATTGGTTTCCTGATTTTCCAGTTTCTGCGGAAAAGGCCGCTTTTTTCTATGAAAAAACTGGCGGATCGACAGTGGATGGTGTGATCACCATGACTCCGACTGTTATGCAAAAAATGCTAGAAATAACTGGGCCGATTGAAATGCTGGAATATGGTGTTACGGTAGACAAAGATAATTTTATCGAAAAAATTCAATACGAAGTTGAAGTCGATTATGACAAAGAACTAAACCAGCCTAAGAAAATTCTTTCTGATTTGGCGCCAAAAATTTTGGACAAAATATTCAACTCTGATAATTTTTCTGATTTTTCTAAAACAGCCAATGTGCTTTTAGAAAGCTTAAATGAAAAACAAATCTTGATTTATTCTAAGAATTTTGAAATTGAAAAAGTGTTGTCGGAAAATGGTTGGTCGGGAGAGGTTTTGGATACCCCCAAGGATTATCTAAGCGTGATAAACTCCAATATTAATGGCTTCAAAACCGATGGGGTAATTTCGGAAAACATAACTCATGAAGCTAATATCCAACCAGACGGAACAATCATTGACACTGTGACGATCACAAGAAAACATAATGGGGGGGACACTGCCTATGATTGGTGGAATAAGGTCAATGCAAATTATATGCGTGTCTACGTGCCAGAAGGCGCAAAACTGATTAGCGCGGAAGGACAAACTAGAGAATTTAATTCCCCGCCTTTGGATTATAATTCCTTGAATTTCAAGCGTGACCCTCAAGTGCAAATGGAAGAGGATGATATAATGATTGATGAAAATAGCGGAACAAGAATCTATACTGACAGTGGGAAAACAGTTTTTGCTAATTGGGTATATGTCAGTCCAAAAGAGACAGTGACTATTAAATATACTTATGCCTTACCCTTTAAAATTAATTTTGATCTAGCTCATCCGACCAGCGCCTATTCTCTCTTGGCACAAAAACAATCTGGCAGTCTGGGAAGTAACTTTAGCTCAACTATTAATTATCCTAAATCGTATAAAATTTCTTGGCAATTTCCCAAGGACGATCTCGAAGAAGTTGATGATTTGCTAAGTGGTCAAGAGGGGATTAAAATAGAGACAGATCTGAGGACGGATAAATTTATTGGTGTTGCCTTTAGTGAGAAATAGTATGATTAGAAAAATTATAAAAAATACTTTCCTAAATTCTCATGTTTCTTCGTCCGTCGTTAGTGCGGCTTTTTTGATTACAATTGCGGGGCTTGCCAGCCGAGTTATGGGTCTCTTTCGAGATCGCTTGCTCGCTTCGAATTTTGGCGCCGGCGACACACTCGATATCTACTATGCGGCGTTTCGCATTCCTGATTTGATTTATAACTTATTAATTTTAGGAGCACTCAGCGCCGCTTTTATTCCTGTTTTTACAGGGCTTATTAGTAATGAAAAAGAAAAAGAAGCTTGGGAACTGGCAAGTGGGATAATGAATTTAGCGATGAGTTTGATTGTGGTGCTTTCAGTATTGCTTTGCATTTTTTCTCCTTGGCTAATGAGAATAATTACTCCCGGATTTTCTCCAGAAAAAATGGAAACGGTGGTGATGTTTACTCGAATAATGTTCCTCAGCCCATTGTTTTTAGGAATCAGCGGAATTTTTGGTGGGGTTCTCACATCTTTCAAAAGATTTTTTATTTATTCCTTAGCTCCAATATTCTATAATATTGGAATAATTTTTGGAATTTTAGTTTTTGTGAGATTTTGGGGCCCGATTGGTTTGGCTTGGGGGGTGGTGTTGGGAGCATTTTTGCATATGCTCACACAATATCCAGCTGCCCGTCAACTGGGTTTCAGGCATGATTGGTCGTTTATGATTCATCTTTCTAATGGGGAAGTGAGGAAGGTTTTTCGCCTAATGATTCCGCGCACGTTAGGCATTGCTATAAATCAAATTAATCTTTTTATAATTACAATTTTTGCTTCGCTTTTAGCATCTGGGTCGCTTGCAATTTTCAGTTTTGCGCAAAATCTACAAGCTGTTCCGCTGGGGATAATTGGAGTGTCTTTTGCGCTTGCGGTTTTCCCCAATCTCTCAATGTTGTATTCTAAAAATGACAAAGAAAATTTTGTGAAAACTTTTTCGGAAACTTTTCGTCAAATTCTTTTTTTCATAATCCCAATGAGTGTTTTTATCTTGCTTTTGCGAGCGCAAATTGTGCGAGTTGTTTTGGGCGCGGGAAAATTTGATTGGGAAGACACAGTGCTTACTTTTCAGTGCCTTGGAATTTTTTCTCTGAGTTTGTTTGCGCAATGTCTTGTCCCGCTCCTCGCGCGTGCTTTTTATGCAATGCATAATACTAAGACACCATTTTATGTGGCAATCGCTACGGAAACGGTGAATATTTTGGCAGTAGTAATGCTGATTGGGAAATATGAAATTCTCAGTTTAGCGATGGCCTTTTCACTTTCTGCTATTGTGCAGATGTTTCTGCTGTTGTTTTTTCTACGAGCTAAATATGACAACTTGGACGACAAAAAAATTGTCACTTCTATTGGCAAAATAGCGTTAGCTACTTTTTTCAGCGGAGCAACAATTCAAGGCTCAAAATATTTAGTTGTAAATTTTGTTAATCTAGATACCTTTGTAGGAGTTTTTCTGCAACTTTCTGTCGCCTCTATTTTGGGCGCAATAGTTTTTCTTTTGGTTTGTCACATAGTAAAATTAGAAGAATTTATCAACTTAAAAGAATCGTTTTTAAAAAGGATTTTTCGCAAGGAAAATATTGTTTTGGAAGATAGTGCAGGGGGGATAGGTGGGATATAAAAATTATTTTTTTATAAACTTAATTCCGGCATAAAAAAGTCCGGCCAAACCAACAATTAGGATGACGGCAATTATCATAAGCGGAAAAAGCATCAGGATTGATCCACCTGACTTAAGCCCAAAGAGAAAAAAGAGTGTAGCGTACGCAATTATAATAGTAATCAGAATTATCGCCGAAGCAACCATCGTTATACCTTGTACTTTTGTTTTTTTCATAATATTTTTTTAGTTATTTAATTTATTTTTCTTAATAATTTTTATACCTCTTAATCCTAAAAACAATAAACCTATAATCATTATTTTTACTATGTAATGGCCTTGCAGATCGATAAAATCTCGTGTTAGGGGGGTTATTTTCCCAGTGAGCAGATGAGAAACGATTCCAATTGGCAAAGTCAAATAGAGCCAATTTTGATGCGGGATATCAACTCGAATTTTCAAAAATAATTTTGAAAGTAGGGGAGCCAGCAGATAGAATCCTAAAAAAGACACCGCAAAATCAAAAATAGCGTAATCACCTAAGCGAAATTGTCGCAGGAATGCAATTGGAATCATAATGTTTTATATCTAGTTATTTTTAATTTAAGTATACTCTAAATTTTTTAAAGATAACAGGCGATAAGTTCTATGAAAAAATTATATACTTCCTATAATCACCCATCCTAAATAAATCAAGTATAGAGCGATTAAAAAATATCCAGAATACTTACCAATTCTCCATTTTCTGATTATAAAAAGAAACAACATTGCAATTACTGTGGCAAAAAGCAAAATAACTGAACTAGTGAGATTGTCCGTGACAACTGTTATTTTTTGTCCTAAAAAAACATAAGCTATGAGCCAAGGGAAGCCTAGGGCAAAAAGAATGTCAAAAATATTAGAACCAATTCCATTGCTAATTGCCATGCCAGTTTGACCTTTTTTAGCAACGATAATAGAAGATAATAAATCTGGAATTGAGGTGCCAGTAGCAAGAATAGTCAGTCCAATGATTACGCTTGGGATGCCTAAGATATTTGCACTTACAACCGCACTTTCTACTAGAACCCAACTTAAAAGAGTAATCCAAGCAATGGAGATAAAAAAGGATAAAATATATTTGTCAGATTTGGGAAAAGTAATTTTTACTAACCAATTAATAGGAGTGAATATCCTTCTCCATTTTCTTTCAGTCATTGCTACTTCTAAAATTTCTATAGGATTATCATCTTCGTATTTGAATATTTTTTTCCAATTTATGACAGCGGTGATGTAGATTGCATATAGTAGCAAGAAGGTTAGAATTTCAGGCAAGGAGATGACGCCGTCTCTAAAGGAAAATAAGAGTAGGATAATTGATAGGGAATAAAATAACATGTCGCGAATTACTGGTTGCCAAATAACAAGGGCTTGACGCACAGCAACGGATGCTCCCGTAATTACTAGAATGTTAAATATCGCACTTCCGATAATTGTGCCCGCACCCATGGCTTCTGCGCCTGGTTTAAATAGAGCCATCAGAGAAACAAAAAGTTCTGGTGCGCTACTGCCAACTGCCATAAGAGTCGCTCCTGAAGCTTCAGGGGAGAGTTTGAGACTTTCGGATATTTTTTCCAGTGATTCAACGAAATACTTTTCACATACCTCCGCTAATAAATAAAAAGCGATAAGCATGGCTAAAATCATTAAGATTAACATTTTTTTGATTAATTGAATTATTTATTAATGTTTCGTCATAACGTATCGGCATCATGCGAATTTTTTGTGTAGCGATAGCGGAACAAAAATTTGGGAGAGGAAATTTGCACTCCTTGAAATATATTTGAGCAAATTTCTGAAACCAGATATGAGTTGTTGTCGGATGTAAAAAATATTTTGATTTTCCTTATTCTAATTTGCGATTTTATTTTTCTAATTCCATTATTACTTTGCCAATAATTTGGTCAGCCACATCCATATCTTCTTGAGTGGTAAGATTGTTCTCATCTCCAATTTTCCTTTTTTCAAAACCAACTATTTCATCCGTCAATTCAGTTGGCAATGTAAATTTATTTCTAATTCTATAGAATAAAATTTTTACTGAAGCAAACCAAGCTTTTCTAACTTTCCATTGAGAATCAGGCGATGTGGAACTTTTAATTTCGTCGGGAAAACCACCTTTGTAATTGTCTCTAAGGTGCTTAAGGTCGGATAAAAATTCTTGCCTGGGATTTTCTTGTAAGGATGGTGGTTTTTCCATATTGATTTATTAGAAAAATAAAATCGCAAATATCATAAAAGAGTTAAAATATTTTTTATTTCCGATAACGTTACGAGTATCCGAAGTTTTTCTGTAGCGGAGCGGAAGAAAAATTTGGGTGGAGACTTTTGGATAAAAGCCGTAATCGGATACTTGTTGTTAGCTGATGTATTCTTTTTCTTTTTTCCGACAGTAGTCGGAATTGTTTTAAAAAATTTTAAAATTTCTTTTTCCATTTTTGATTTTGGGCAGAGGGGTAGGGGGTGAATGCCTAAAATCAAAAACTCCGATTAGAATTTGTACTGAATGCTTGTTAATAAATTTTCAATCTTTTTAATATTTTCATCGGTCTGTGGTAGATATCGAAAATCTAAAAGTGCTGAAACATATATTTTTCCAAATGGTGCTATATAGTCAACTCTATCCTTACTGATTGTCTTAATGTACTCATAGTTTCCTAGTTTAATTCTTTGGACTTTAGTGATTGTTGATCCATTTAGTTGCATAATTTGATTTTGGTCGCTTTCTAGTTTGTCTAAGTTACTATAATATAGCCTTTTTTTAATATTAATCTCTGCTTCATTATGTCTTTTTGGTAGCATGTCGTTATTTTCCAGATATATCCCATAATATCCAATCTGAGTTTCATTTTCTTGTATTTTATTTCTAACTATACCAAATAAGGCTGTGTCATATTGAAGTTTAATATTTTCATCATTAATATTACCTTTAAAATTATCGGTTACGAGCCCGTTGTCATTTTTTTTGTTTAGAAATGAATAACATGCTTCTCTTGATCGATCCCACACATCTTCATGTGCCGAAATGCGGTCGCAATATTCTGGCTTGCCCGTTCTCATGGCAATCAAGGTAAAGCAAAGTGATTTTTGATTATCATTATGATTTTCATCCAAATTATCACAGATGAGGCTGTTGGTGATTTTTTTATTGGAAATTACATAATTCAATAAACACATAGTTTTTGGCTGGTGTTCATGACCTGGGTTTCCGTCGAATAATAAGCTACATCTAAAAGGAGAGCTACTGAAATGTGCTAATAATAAATATATTCCAAAAAGTAGTCCAAATAGCACTATAAAAACTGAAAGAATGATAATTCTTTTTTTAATAAGATCGATGAGCGATCCCATAAAAGATCCTGCTAAAAAAAATATAACTGCCAAATATAGCCATCCGAAGACGTCTGGGACATAAAAAGAAAAAAACATTCCACCTACATTCGTAGAAAGATCAATACCAGTGACATCTCTTAATATGGGATTTAAAATGTTTTCTGTGAGAAATTCTGATACAACTAAGCCAATAAAAACTGGCGCAGTAATTAAACAGATCAGAAAAAACAAAAATAGAATAAATAATCCTATTTTTCCTCCACGGATCCAATATGCCGAGCCAGAAAAGATAAGCCTTTTTATTTTTTTGAAAAATTTTTCTCTTGGCGCTTCATTAAAGTTATTTTGTTCTTCCATTTTTTTGATTTTTAAAATTAAAGTTTACAAATTAAATCTTCTTTATGGCGGAGCAGGGAAAACACCCCATTGCCCCTCTTTAATTAATGAAAAAGAAATTTCAAAATTTTTTAAAACAATTGGGCGATAGCCCAAAAAAGAAAAGGAATATTTCAGCTAACTCTTTTATATACGAAGTGTTTTCGTATAGTGTACGCAATATTGCTAAGTTTGCGAATATTGTGTATAATTTTATTATAGTTTTATTGTATCATAAAAATAAATGGACGTCTATTTGAAAAAATTAGAAGATGAGTTGAGATTGAGAAAATATAGTCCAAAAACCGTGAAAGCATATTCGGCTTGTGTTGAAAATTATCTAAAAGCCAAGAAGGATAATTTTGGAAGTGTAGAGGTTGATTTTATCAAACAACACATAATTTCAAAAATTGATTCTGGAAAATCATCTCAAACAACTAATCAAAATTTGCAAGCGATAAACTTTTTCTGTTGGAATGTTTTGAAATATAGAGGAAAAATTGACATTCATTTTGCCAAAACTCCGAGCAAATTGCCAATTGTGTTGTCTCGAGATGAAATCCAAAAAATATTATCGGAAATTTCTAATGAAAAACACAAACTAATGGTAGCTTTGGCATATTCTGGAGGCTTGCGCGTGAGTGAGATTATTAATTTGAAAATCAAGGATATAAATTTAGCAGAGCTAATAATTCATATTAAAGGAGCAAAGGGCAATAAAGATCGTATTACGGTTTTTCCGGAAAAGCTCGTGGCGGATGTGGAAAAATTAATTGCCAATAAAAATTCTAATGATTATTTTTTCGCCAGTGAACGTGGAGGTCGATTAACCGAGAGAACGGCACAAAAAGTTTTTGAAAATGCCCTGAAAAAAGCAGGGATAAAAAAAGAAGCCACTTTTCATTCTTTGCGCCACAGTTTTGCGACACACTTACTCGAAAATGGCACCGATGTCCGCTATGTACAAGAGCTCTTGGGGCATGCTAACATTAGAACAACACAAATTTATACTAAGGTGACAAATCCGGCTTTAAGAAAAATTAAGAGTCCGTTAGAATGATAGGTGTCATCCTGAACTTGTTTCAGGATCCATAATGGTAAATAGATTCTTAAAAGATGCTGAAATAAATTCAGCATGACAAATTATGAACAATATTCGAAATTTCTGTATAATCGCACACATTGACCATGGGAAATCGACTTTGTCTGATCGGATGTTGGAAATGACGGGAACGGTGGAAATGCGTAAGATGAAAGAGCAACTTTTGGATCAAATGGATTTGGAAAGAGAGCGGGGGATCACTATTAAAATGCAACCGGTGCGCATGAATTATAAAGAATATATCTTCAATTTGATTGACACGCCGGGGCATGTAGATTTTGGGTATGAAGTTTCGCGGTCACTCGCAGCAGTGGAAGGAGCAGTGCTTCTGGTGGATGCGACCAAGGGAGTGCAGGCGCAAACCTTGGCCAATCTCTATCAAGCCATTGAGCATAATTTGGAAATTATTCCTGTGGTCAATAAAATTGATCTGCCCAATGCGAATGTAGAAAAAGTCAAAAAAGAAATCGTGCATATTTTAGGCTGTGACGAAGAAGAAATTTTGGAAGTTTCCGGAAAAACTGGACAAGGTGTTCCAGCGCTTCTGGAAAGAATTGTGGAAAAAATTCCGGCGCCTATTGGAGATTCTCAAAAAACTTTGCGGGCACTTATTTTTGATTCAAAATATGATACCTATAAGGGTGTGTTGGCGCATGTGCGGGTTTTTGACGGCGAAATTCGGGCCGAAGAAGAAATTATTATGATGATAAATGACAAAAAAAGTGATGTGATTGAAGTAGGCTATTTCAAGCCAGAACTAGTGAAAGCAGAAAAACTTTCCGTAGGTGAAATTGGCTATATTGCCACAGGACTCAAAAGCGTTGGGGAGTGTAAAGTGGGCGATACTATAACTTCGTTATCGCGGACTAACGCAGACGGAACGCGGAATAACGCGGAAAAAATTCAGCGAAGGTCAGCGTCCAGTCTGCGTGAGTCTGCGACCCAGGTAGTTCCACTACCTGGGTACAAAGAGGTGGTGCCGATGGTTTATGCCAGCTTCTATCCAGTGGAAGGGGATGATTATAATTTGATGCGTGATTCTTTGGACAAACTCAAACTTAATGATGCGTCTTTTGTTTTTGAACCAGAATCTAACTTAGCTCTAGGGCGTGGTTTTCGTTGCGGATTTTTGGGACTTTTGCATTTGGAAATTATTCAGTCTCGCTTGCAAAGAGAATTTCAAATCAATCCAACTGTCACTACTCCCAGTGTTGTTTATGAAATTACGCTAAGAAACATACCTAAAGGAGTTCACCCTGTGGAATATCCCGCTGGGCGGGATAATTTTGCAAAGCAAAATTTATTCCACAGGGTAAAAGTATATTCACCGACAGAATTTCCTGATCCATCAGAGATAGAAGAGGTTTTTGAACCCTATGTGAGCTTGGAAATTGTTTCCCCTTCTAATTATCTTGGTCCGATTATGGAGGTGATGAACAATACTCGTGCGCAGTATCAAGACACTGAATATTTAGATAGCGAAAGAATGGTAATTAAATTTGATTGTCCACTTACGGATGTGGTGACAAATTTACACGATGATTTAAAAAGTGCTTCTTCTGGCTATGCTTCAATGAACTATGAAGTCAAAGATTATCGCTCATATGATTTAGTGAAAATGGACATATTAGTAGCAGAAGAAAAAATTGAAGCTTTTTCGCGGATTGTGCCGAGAGAAAAAGCTAATTCAGAAGGAAAAAGAGTGGTGACAAAACTGAAAGATGTTATTTCTCGACAAAATTTTCAAGTGGCTATTCAGGCCTCTATTGGCGGAAAAATCATCGCGCGCGAAACCATCAAGGCTTTTCGAAAAGATGTGATTAGTGGACTTTATGGCGGAGATATCACTAGAAAAAGAAAACTTCTGGAAAAGCAGAAAAAAGGCAAGAAGAAAATGAAAAATATCGGGCGAGTTTCTATCCCGCCAGAAGCTTTTCTTTCGGTGCTAAAAAAGTAGTTTTGTCGAATTTTAATTCTTCTGATATAATATATTCATGAGAACAAAACGAAGTCGAAAATGGATACAAAGAATTTGGCTGATAATTTCAATTATCGCAGTTTTGGCGATGGTGGCTTTCACAATCGCGCCAGCTTTGACATATTAAATTAAACAAAAAATATTTTGATGAAAAATAAAAATTTAACTGGTTCTTGGAAGATTGGACCGATTATTTTTTTTGCCATTATAAGTTTAGGTTTTTTGAGTTATTCCGCCTACAAAGAATTTTCCAAAAAAAAAGAAGTGGAAAGTGAAATAGAAATCCTCAAGCAACAGGCAGAAAAAATAAAACAAGAAAATATGAGTTTGGAAGAGAGAATCGCGTACCTTGGCAGTCAGGATTATCAAAAAATTCAAGCTAAAGACAAGCTCGATCTCCAAGATCCCAATGAGAATGTTGTGATAATCACTCAAGATTTGGCTATCCCAATGGAAGAAACGCAAGATTTTGACATACAAAATGACAATCAAAGCGCCTATGCCACAGAAAAAACTTCGAATTTTTTGAAATGGTGGAATTATTTTATTAAGAAACTATAACTTACGCATTTCCCTTCAAATCTATTGTTCGCTGAAATTACAAAAAATTAAAACTAAGATTATAGATAGAAGTTACTCGATTATAATCCTGCCATTGTACTGGCTATGGAAATAGATTTTCAGGTAAACGCGTAAGTCCTAATAATAAAAAATGAGCAAGCAGAAAAAAGCAGAAAAAAGAATAAAAATTCAAACGATAATCAAAGCTTTTTTTATCTTGGCAATTGGCTATATTGTGGCAATTGGCACAGTGCTTTATTTTTCTCCAGAAACAGAAAATCGAATTGTTCGCGTGACCGCTTCGATTATCCCATATCCTTCAGCCGTGTCTAATTCTCTCTTTATCACCACTGAAAGATTGCAAGATCAACTGGCTGGGGCGAAAAGGTTTTATGAAAACCAAGACTTTTCCCAAATCGGCATGCGTGTTGATTTTGGAACAGAGGATGGCAAAAAAAGATTACTCATAAAAGAAAAGAATATTCTCAATAAGCTAATTGACGATGCTATTATAGAAAAAGAAGCAAAAAAAAGAGGTATTATTATTTCTCAGGAGTTAATTGATCAGGAAGTGGATCGAAAAATGAAAGAATATGGCACAGGTGATTACCTGAAAAATAATTTAGAAAAACTTTATGGCTGGAGCATTGATGATTTCAAAAAAAATATCGTGAAGCCAGATCTATATCAAGAAAAAGTTTTTGCTGACATGAGAAAAAATGATGTGTCGCTGGAAGAGGCCAGAAAAAAAATCAACCAAGCTAAGGACGATATCTCTGGCGGGATGAGTTTCTCTGACACAGCCAAAAAATATTCCCAAGGGGAAAGCGCTAAAAACGGTGGGGCTTTAGGTTGGTTTAGCGCCAATCAAATGCTTCCTGAAGTAGCGCGGGTTATTTTTAACCTAGAAAAAAATAATCAGAGTGAGATAATTGAAAGCGCTATTGGATTTCATATAATTCTGGTGGAGGACAAAAAAAATGAAGATGGTGAAAGTATGATCAAAATAAGTCAGATATTTGTTCCGACTAAAACTTTCGCTCAATGGTTATTGGAAGTTAAAAAAGATTACCGAATTTTTATCCCAATTGGAAAATTTAGCTGGAACAATAAAACTAAAGAAGTGGAATTTCGCGATAAATCTTTGCGGGAATACGAGAAAGATTTATTAGAAAATCCCATTAATGATCCATCGATAATATTTTAACATATTACGAAAATACGAATTAAACGAAAATACGAATTCGTACTTTCGCTAGATTAGTACTTTCGTAAATAATTTTATGCCAAAAGCAAAAGTAAATGAAGATCTTTGCATCGGTTGTGGAACCTGCGAAACTCTTTGTCCAAACGTATTTAAAGTGGAAGGCGGAAAATCTAGGGTAATTGGTGAAGATTGTGGTGATTGTGATTGTCAAGAAGTGATTGACAGTTGCCCTGTGAGTGCGATTTCAATGGAATAAAAATTTTCATAAATTGTATTATTTTTGCGTTGTTAATAAAATAAAAAACTATTAAAACCGCTCCTAATGTTCCAGTGGAATATTTGGAGTGAAAAAAATAAAACTATGGAAAATATAGACATTACAAACAATACAAAAAAAACTAATCACACTAGAGCATTTCTTGTTTTAGTTTTGATTGCTGTAATTATTTTTATCTCAGCTGGTACAGGGGCTATTTTTGGATTTATAGCTTCAAAAGAAAGTAGTAAAATCCTTTCAGTCTTTAATAAAAATTTTCAACAAGAGGAAAGTAATATAATTAAGCAAAAAATAATTCAGGAAGATTCGGCGGTGATTGACGTAGTGAAAAATTCTGCACCAGCAGTGGTAAGCATCGTAATCTCCCGCGACGTGCCAAAAATTCAAAATTTTGGTAATTTGCCTAATTTTTTTGGAACACCTTTTGATTTTTATCTCGGTCCACAAAGCGGAGGAACAAATGATGATTTGGAAGGGACAAGGAAGCAAACCATTGGAGGCGGAACCGGATTTTTCATAACAAAAGATGGAATGATTGTCACTAATCGACATGTAGTAGATGATTCTTCGGCTGATTATACTGTGGTCACAAGTGACGAGAAAGAATATCCAGCCAAAGTTTTGGCCATAGATCCAAATAATGACCTTGCAATTATAAAAATCGAAGGAGATAATTTTACAACCTTGGAGCTGGGTGATTCTGATTCAATCCAAATCGGACAAACGGTTGTTGCGATTGGAAACTCATTAGGTGAATTTTCTAATACCGTCAGTCGGGGAATCATTTCAGGCCTTAAACGTAGCTTAACCGCGGGAGACGGAATGGGGCAATCGGAAAAACTAAATAACATAATTCAGACAGACGCTGCTATTAATCCCGGAAATTCTGGTGGACCACTACTAGATATTAATAGTCAAGTTATTGGTATTAATGTGGCAATTGCTCAGGGCGCGCAAAATATCGGCTTTGCTATTCCTGTAAATCAAGTCAAAAAAATCGCAGATCAGGTGAAAAAAACCGGCAAAATTTCTACGCCCTATATTGGGGTTCGCTATGTTTTGATTGATAAGGCATTGCAAAAAGAAAATGATTTGCCCTATAATTATGGAGCTTTAGTAGCACGAGGCGACAAGATAACTGATTTAGCAGTTATTCCTGGTTCACCAGCTGATAAGGCGGATATAGTTGAAAATGATATAATTTTGGAAATAAATGGAGAAAAAATTATGGGAGAAAATGAAGGAAAAGATCTTTCAACTTTAATTTCCCAGTATAATGTTGGCGATAATATTAAACTTAAGATTTGGCACAAGGGTGTAGAGAAAAACATAGAAGTGAAATTAGCAGAGAAAAAGTAAAACTAAAACCACTGATTGACATATGCTTTCATGTGTAATCAGGATAATCAAGTGCTAATCAGTGGTTCTGAATTTTTTATGGATCTAAACAAACTCACAACTAAATCTCAAGAAGCCCTGCGAGATTCACAGGAATTGGCCATAGTGAAAAACCAACCCCAGGTGGATGCTTTTCATTTGCTTTATTCTCTCATAAATCAGGAAAATTCTTCCGTGCCACTCGTTATTAAGAAACTAGAAATAAATGTGGAAAAAATCGGAGCGGAAATAATGGATATCATTGACAGTTACCCTAAAAATCCAAAAAGTGGTGGTAATATTGCTCAAATTTTCATCACGCCAGAAGTAATCGTGATTCTAAATGGCGCTCAGCAAGAAGCTAAGAAAATCGGCGATGAATATATTTCCACTGAACATATTCTATTATCTTTCCTATTAATCAAAACTCCCTATAAAGAATTTTTGGAAAAAAGAGGTATAAATTATGATGAAGTTCTAAAAACACTTTCTCAAATTCGAGGTGGACAGAGAGTTGATTCACCTGAGCCGGAATCAAAACTTCAGGTAATGGAAAAATATGCCGTGAATCTCACGGAACTCGCTAGAAACAAAAAACTTGATCCGGTCATTGGCAGGGACAGCGAGATTCGTCGTGTGATGCAAGTTTTGAGCCGAAGAACCAAGAATAATCCCGTGCTCATTGGAGAGGCGGGGACCGGAAAAACAGCCATTGCAGAAGGTTTGGCGCAAAGAATTGCCGATGGTGATGTGCCAGAAACACTCAAAGACAAGATTTTAGTTTCTCTCGATCTGGGATCTCTTTTGGCCGGCACGAAATTTCGCGGTGAATTTGAAGAGAGATTAAAAGCGATTATTAATGAAATAGACCGAGGCGCCGGAAAGTATATTCTTTTTATCGACGAGCTTCACACTCTTGTGGGTGCAGGAGCGATTGAAGGTGCGATGGATGCTTCAAACATGCTCAAGCCCGCCTTGGCGCGCGGGAGGATAAAAATGATTGGAGCGACCACTACACGCGAATATCAAAAATATATCGAGAAAGACACCGCACTGGAGCGACGTTTTCAGCCCATTATTGTGGCTGAGCCATCTCTTGAAGATACGATTGCAATTTTACGCGGTCTTAAGGAAAAATATGAAGTGCACCATGGGGTAAAAATAACTGACAGCGCTATTTGGGAAGCGGTGAAGCTTTCTGATCGCTATATTACCGATAGATTTTTGCCGGACAAGGCTGTGGATTTGATTGATGAGGCGACGAGCGCCATGCGCATGGAGATCGATTCAATGCCGGCCGAGATTGATTCCACCCAAAGACTAATGCGTCGAATGGAAATTGAAAAGAAAGCTTTGGAAAAAGAAAATAATCTGGAAGCAAAAAAAAGAACGCGGGAACTCAACAAAAAATTAGCCGAAACGAAAGAACAATCGCAAAAAATAATGTTGCAATGGAAGATGGAAAAGGATTTAATCACCAACATTCGCGCCCATTCAGCCGAGATTGAAAAACTAAAATCTGTGGCGGAAATTTCCGAGCGAAAAATGGAACTGGACAAGGTGGCCGAAATTCGTTATGGCAAAATTCCAGAGCTGGAGAAAAAAATTAAACTAGAGAAAAATAAGTTGGACAATATTCAAAGTAAGAATGCGATTCTCAAAGAAGAAGTGACGCCGGAGGATATCGCCAAGGTCGTTTCACGCTGGACTGGTATTCCCGTATCAAAAATGATTCAAGATGAATCAGAAAAATTAGTAAACATGGAAAAAGAATTATCGCACAGGGTGGTGGGTCAAGAAGAGGCGATTAAGGCTGTTTCTAATGCCATTAGGCGATCACGCTCGGGAATTTCGCAACCCAATCGACCAATCGGTTCCTTCATTTTTCTTGGTCCAACTGGAGTAGGGAAAACAGAATTAGCTAAAGCTTTGGCCGAATTTCTTTTCGATGATGAATCCGCGATGATTCGCGTGGATATGAGCGAATATATGGAATCGCACAGCGTTTCCAAGCTCATTGGTTCGCCTCCTGGGTACGTTGGATATGAAGAGGGCGGACAACTCACGGAAATTATCCGCAAAAAACCCTACAGCGTAATTTTGTTTGATGAAATTGAAAAAGCCAATTCGCAAGTTTTTAATATCATGCTTCAACTCTTAGATGAAGGTCATTTGACTGACGCTAAGGGTCGGAAAGTCAATTTCAAAAATACCGTGGTGATTATGACTTCCAATATCGGTTCCGATATAATTTACAAAAGCGGATTAGGTTTCAAAGATGACCAAGAACAAGAAGTTTTAGGCGAAGAGGAAATGAAGGAAAAAGTTTTGTCGTCCTTGCGAGAAAATTTCAAACCGGAATTTTTGAATCGCTTGGATGAGATAATTATCTTCCATCCAATTAATCCGAAAATGCTCCGACTTATTACTGAACTTGAACTCAAAAAAATTCAAGTTCGTTTGAGTGAAAAAAATATCAAAATAACTCTTACTCAAGAAGCCAAAAAATATCTCGCCAAAAAAGGTTTTGACCCAGCCTACGGCGCCAGACCCCTAAAACGCATCATCCAAAACGAAATTTTGGATGAGTTGGCACTTCAAATAATTGAAGGCAAAATCAAAGAGGGGGAGAAGATCAAAATTAATCTGGAAAAAGAAAGGTTGGTTTTTGGGAAATAATGGAAGTATGTAATTCGGTATGTAATAAAACAGGTCAAAACCTGTTTTATTGTGGCTTGAATTATGGTTGGGTTGGTGGTATTATAAAAATATAGAAAGAGCTTGAGTTTAGACAAATAATTTTATGGCAAACAGCAATCTTACAAATGCAAAATCGGAATTTCCGATTTTTCTACTAAACCGACCAATTTTTATAATCTAGATGTTATTATTTCTGTCGGTTATAGAGAACTAGAGTAGGTGGTTTTAGATTGTGAAAATAATTTACTATAAAACTATACTAGTAAAAATATAAAAACAAAAATATGAAGTTGGGCGAGATGCCAAAAAATGAAAGACCTAGAGAAAAACTTATCAAATATGGCTCTGGTAAATTGTCTAATACAGAATTATTAGCAATAATTTTAGGCTCTGGAATAAAGGGTTTAAATGTGATAGAATTAGCAAATAAAATATTAAAGAAATTTGGGTCTAGTAATTTAAAGAATGTTCAATATGATGATTTAAAAAAGACTTTTGGGCTGGGTCAGGCCAAGGCTTGTGAGATTATTGCTTGTTTGGAATTTGGCAAAAGATTATTAAAAGACAAGCCTGAATCATTAATTCTACAACCCGAAGATGTATATCGTGAGTTGCGAGATTTGAGGCAAAATAAAAAAGAGCATTTCGTGGTATTTTATTTGGATACGCATAGTCGCGAAATAAAAAGAGAGATAATATCCATTGGCACTTTGAATGCAAGCTTAGTTCATCCACGAGAAGTATTTGAGTCAGCGATAAAAAACAATGCGGCTCAGATAATTGTGGCGCATAATCATCCATCAGGAATTATTGAGCCATCCGTGGATGATATAGAAATAACAAAAAGACTTGTCGACGCTGGTAAATTATTAGGGATAGATGTTTTGGATCATGTCATTGTGAGTAATTCTGGATATTTTAGTTTTAAAAATAAAAATATTATTTAGAGAAAATATGGCGTCAAAAAATAAGAAAAAATTTAAATTTATTGATTTGTTTGCTGGGATTGGGGGTTTTCATTTGGCATTTCATGAAAACGGAGCGGATTGTGTTTTTGCTTCTGAGTGGAATGAGCCAGCTCGAAAAACCTATGAAACAAACCTAAAAAAAATTTCCCCAAATGTTTTTAATAATGGAAATTTTGCAGGAGATATAACAAAAATTGAGCCAAAAAAAATTCCCGATTTTGATATTATTTGCGGAGGTTTTCCTTGCCAGCCATTTAGTCAAGCGGGTTTTAAAAAAGGCTTTGAAGATGAGAGAGGAAATCTTTTTTTTCATATTGTAGAAATTATTAGAAAGAAAAAACCGAAGGCATTTTTTCTTGAAAATGTCAGACATCTATTTAAACATGATAATGGAAAAACTTTTGCAATCATTAAAAAGACAATAGAAGAAGATTTGGGATATTCCTTTTATTACAAAATTGTAAAGGGTACAGATTTTAATATTCCGCAACATAGACCGCGTTTATTTATGGTCGGCTTCAGAAATAAAAAGATACCATTTGAATTTCCTAAATCTATAAAACTTAAAAAAACTATGTCAGATATTTTTGGAGCCGATTGTGAGAAAAAGGTTGGATATACACTGAGAGTTGGTGGTAGGGGTTCTGCTATAACCGACAGGCGAAATTGGGATTCTTACAGGGTAAATGGAGAGGTAGTGAGATTGGGTCTGAGGGAAGGCAAAAAAATGATGGGTCTTCCTGCGAATTATGTTTTTCCTGTATCAAATGCTCAAGCGATGAAACAGCTTGGCAATGCAGTCGTTGTTCCCGCTATCAGTGCAGTAGCTAAGGAGATAATAAATACATTAAATAAATACTATGTCGATTAAGGGAAATAAAGGGGAATGGAGTGAGTTTTATGCTTTTATCAAAATTTTAACGGACAAGAAAATTTTTGCTGCCGACGAAAATCTTGAGATGATTAAGGATAAGGTTTTTTCGGTTTTAAAAATAATTCGCGAAGAGGCGAAAATGGGAATAAATACTTATGATATTAAAACGAAGAAAAACACAGTTGTAATTTATGATGAAAAAAATAAAATGCTCGGCACTGTGCAATCCGAAAAAATCAAAAAAAGCGTCAGTAAAATATTTGAAAGAATGAAACAGGGAGGCGAGGCAACATTCGCCGTATCGTCAGCTAATCAGATAATGAAAGAATTGTTTTGCACGCAGATAAAAGCATCGAGCGGAAACAAATCAGATCTAACTTTGATAATTCACGACCGAATTTCTTCAACTCTCCCTGAGCTTGGTTTTAGCATTAAATCTATGATTGGCTCACCATCAACATTATTAAACGCTTCGGGAGCGACTAATTTTGTCTATCGTATTGAAGATTTAGAAAATAGCAAAACTCAGGAAATAAACGATATCACTGGTCATTCCAAGCTAAGGGACAGGGCGAAAATCATTTACGGTAACAAGGGTAAAGTGATATTTGAGGAATTGGACAATGATAGTTTTAAAAAAAATCTTTGCATGATAGACACGGTTTTGCCCGAGATTTTGGCCGAGTTATTAAAGATTTATTATGACGGTAAGGCAAGCACGATGCGGGAGCTTGTGGATATCTTAAGTCATAATAAGGAGTTGGACGCCAAATATGGATTTGATAAGGAAATTTATGAATTTAAAATCAAAAATTTTTTGGTTGCAATCGCATTAGGTATGACACCGAATAAAAAATGGGATGGCTTCACCAAGGCGCATGGTGGCTATATTATTGTTAGAGAGGATGGGGAGCTTGTTTGTTACCATTTATATAATAGAGATGAATTTCAAAACTATCTTTATAAAAATACTAAATTAGATACTCCAAGTACCACCAGACACAAATTTGGGAATATCTATGAAGAAAACGGGATAAAAAAAATCAAATACAATTTACAAATAAGGTTTCTAAAATAAAAGACTCATCGATGTCGGTTGGAAAATTTTGGAATTTTAATTACATACCAAATTACATATTAAATTAAAACAAAAAATATGGCTAAACGCGCACAAAACGAGAGTCAAATTAGAAAACTCACAAAGTTGGGCAAAAAAAGTCTTTGTATCACAATTCCAATCGAAATAATCCGTGAATTTGGTTGGCGTGAAAGACAAAAATTAATCGTTAAAAAATTTGGCAAGAAAATTGTGATTGAGGATTGGAAAAAATAATTCCAAAATTTTGTGCTATACTTGAAATAAGATAATAAGCTATTCGCATGTCCGGCAAACGCACGCGCCGGCTTAAGAACGAATAGTGAGTGAAAAACTATGTTTTTGAAACTGCAACCACTTCTTTATAGTCTTCTGTTTCTAGCTGGCTTAGAACTCATCGTTTTTTTTCATGAACATGTTCCCTTAATTATCCTTTTTTTGCTCTTGATGGCAATGTTCCAAGGCTGGAAAATTGGGAGGAAATGGAAATTTTCTGTTTTGCCAATTTCTTTCGTGCTTTCTTCGGTGGCACTTCTTTATCTTGTGACAATTCGCTATGAACAACAATCCTTTATAATTCTGGCTTCGGGCATGTATTATCTTTCTCTCCTAGGCGCGTATCGCTTGAGCTTATATGAAAATGATCAAACTGCCAGAGGCATGAATATGGCGGCCACCGTTTCTACTATTTTTTTCGTTTATGCCAGCGCTTACGGATTATATTTGAATTTTTTAGTCCCACTTTATTATTTAATCCTAGCTTATCTTTTTGCCACTCTTTTTGTGAGCTACCAATATTTTTCCATAATTCACCCTCACAAAAAAACGGCTTGGATTTATAGCTTGCTTATTGCCCTAATAATGTCGGAAATTGTCTGGACGATAAGTTTTTGGCCATTTGGCTATTTGACGAGTGGCGTAGTTGCGCTTATACTATATTTTGTCCTTTGGGATGTCATTCAAAGCTATTTTTTGCGAATTTTAAGCAAAAAAAGATTCGTCGCTAATTTAATTTTTTTCTCCGTTTTAACTAGTTTAGTTCTGATTAGTTCTAAATGGATACCAGTAATTTAAATAAATATCTATGTTTAAAAAAACAATCTTAGTCGCAGGCATAATTCTAATCGCAGGACTTAG
>DCUU01000036.1:12786-12994 GCA_002328565.1 Candidatus Moranbacteria bacterium UBA2206 | reverse complement strand
TGTTTGAGATTAGCATCTTTGGTCAAAGGTTTGTTTTTAGAATGAAGTTTCAAGATTTCTTCGCGTTCAGCGATATCTGGTAAATCCATAGTCACTCGACGGTCAAAACGTCCTGGGCGAAGAAGAGCGGGGTCGAGAACGTCGGGTCGATTAGTCGCTGCAATTATAATCACATTAGTATTAGTGTCAAAACCATCCATTTCCACCA
>DCUU01000036.1:0-12777 GCA_002328565.1 Candidatus Moranbacteria bacterium UBA2206 | reverse complement strand
CGGCGCCACGATGGCGTCCAACGGCATCAATTTCATCGATAAAAATGATCGCTGGAGCATTTTTCTTGGCTTGTTTGAAAAGATCTCGCACACGACTTGCTCCTACCCCCACAAACATTTCCACAAATTCTGAACCACTGATATTGAAAAATGGCACATTAGCTTCTCCCGCCACTGCTTTAGAAATCAAGGTCTTTCCAGTTCCAGGGGAACCAAGCAAAAGAACTCCCTTGGGAATCTTAGCACCTAAATCCAAGAATTTTTTGGGATTTTTCAAAAATTCTACTATTTCATATAATTCTTCCTTAGCTTCCTTTGATCCAGCCACGCTTTTGAAAGTCACTTTCTGATTTTTATTTTTCGGATCAGTCATTCGAGCGCGAGAAGCCCCAAAAGACATGGCTTGATTGTTGCCTCTTTGCGCTTGGCGAAGCATATACCAGATAAAAGCCCCAACAAGAAGAAAAGGCAGAAGAAAAGGCAATATTGTGCCTAGCCAAAAGGTTAAGCCAGATTCTCCTTGGATATTTATGCTCACATTTTGAATTTTTTCACTGTCTACGCCATAATTTTTGAGAGTTTCCACAATTCCACCACTAGTTTCTTTGGTAGATTTTTCAGTTGTTCCGTCGCTTAATATTATGTCTAGGGTATTGGAGCTAACTTTTATCTCCTTGACTTTTCCTTCATTTACTTGTTGAGCTAAAGTCGAAAGCGAAATAGAGGCCGGTTTTTTGCCGGGATTTCCATAAAGAACCATGATTCCCGAGATAAAAAGAAAGATTATAATGACGATGCCGATGTTTTTGAATAGTTTCTGCATAATATTTTTACCTGCCTCGCGTCGACGAGCGGTCGTTTCCGCGAGTCGAGGCGGGCGAATTACGAATTTATACGAATGTACGAATTACGAATATCATATAAAATGCAATTATTAAAAATTAATTTTTTAAACTTACTATTATTTGTTTCATGTTTCATGCTATATGTTGCATGATATTTCTAGCTTATCATTTTTCTTGGTAATTTTCAATCCTTTTAGTATTACATTTTGAGTCTTATTTTTCGTGCTTTTGATGATTTTTATAATTTCTTCGATATTGTTCGTGCTGATATTTTTCAAATCCCCTTTCGTGTTTTTCAAATTATTTCGCAAAACTCTTCGAAGAATTGCCGGATGTAATTTTTCTAGTTTTTTGATTTCTAAACTTTTTGAATTTTTTAAAGCAGTTTTTTCGAGATATTCTGAATCCTGCGAAATTGAAATCAAAGAATCAAAAATGGTTTCTTTGATTTTTGGATTGAAATCTTTTTCCAGGCTTGGGATGAGTTTGTTTCTAATTTTGTTTCGTAAATATAAATTTTGCGAATTAGTCCTATCTGTCCTATAGGTCAAATTTCTCTCTAGTAAATATTCTAAAATTTCTTTTCGACTAGCGGAAAGCAGTGGCCGAATTATTTTTTCATTTTTGAATTTCATAGCTGTGAGTCCTGACATTCCACTACCCCGGATGATGCGCATGAGAAACGTTTCCACTTGATCGTCAGCGTTGTGTGCTGTAGCAATGAAATCGAAATTATAATCCGCGCGAAGTTTTTCAAAAAAATCATAACGAATGTTGCGTAGATAATTTTCAGAAATTTTTTTCTTGGGGATTTCGATGCTTTGCGCAAAAATTTCCAAATTATATTTTGTTGCCAAATCTTGCACGAACTTTTCGTCTTCGATGCTGTCCTCCCCACGCAAATTATAATTAACATGAGCGATAATTAATTCTAGCGAATATTTTTTTTGCAGACGGGAAAAAACATCAAGCAGACAGACACTGTCTGGCCCGCCAGAAATCGCTAGGATTATTTTCGCCTCGCGGTTAAAAAGATTATTCTGAAAGATTGCATTCTGAACTTTTTTGATTAAGTTAGGCATTTAAATTATTCTTTATAATTTCCGCCACTTCTTGGACTGTTTCTTTAAGCTTACCTTCTTCATTAATGACCTTGAAATCGTATATATCTTCATGCTTCAACCATTCTTTGGTATATTCCATTCGTTCTTTTATATATTCATCAGAAACTTCATCCCTGCGACGAATTCTATTTTCCAGAATTTTTAAATCCGAAACAGTAATGAAGATTGATTTTATTTCTGGGTAAGATTTTTTAGCAGTAATAACTCCTTTCCATTCAATTTTCCAAAGTCCTATTTTTCCAGAGTTAGCCACTCGTTCAAGTTCAATCTTACTTACGCCGTAAAAATTATTATTGTATTCTTGTGCGTATTCTGCCATCTCATTGTTTTCTATTTTTTTCTGAAATTCTTCCTGATTAATAAAATAATACGGATTACCTTCCGATTCTCCTGAGCGCATAGCACGAGTTGTTGTCGTTATAATTCTTTCGATCTTAAAATATTTTTTTAATCCTTCAATTACACTATCCTCTCCGGCACCTGATGGGCCGGAGATAATAAAAATATTAGACATATTGTTTTTTTATTTTTCTTTCTCGCCAGCCGTAGCTTTAGCGGAGGTTGGTTTCTTCTTAGTTTTACTCTTAACCTCTTTTTTCTCTTTAATTTCTTTCTTTTCCTTTACTACTTTTTCTTTTTTACCCGTCGAAGCTTTAGCGGAGTCGGGCTTCTCTTTTTTCACTTCCTTAGCTTCTGTATCGTTCTGTTTTTCTTCTGTATCTTTTTGTGCTTTAATTTTTTTCTTGTCTTTAGCTAGCACCAGTCCCATACGATGCTCTTTCGGTTCAATAGAAAGAATTTCCCAATTATATTTTTCATTAGCCTTGATAAGTTCGCCCAAAGTTTTTCCTGGGTAGGCTTCGGACATTTCACTGATATGAGCCAAGCCATGAATATCTTTGTCGAGATATACAAAAGCTCCAAAGTGGTTGATCTTATTGACTGTGCCAGAAACGATGTCGCCCTTTTTGTATTTAGCGGCAATTTCAGACCAAGGATCTTCTTGTAGAGCACGAATTGAAAGAGAAATCTTGTCGCCATCAATTCCGATTATCTTGGCACTCACTTTGTCGCCAACTTTCACGATTGTGCGTGGATCTTCGATTAGTTGCCAAGCAAGTTCAGAAATGTGTACCAAGCCTTCGAGTTTTCGCTCAGAGTCATTTTCTTTTATTGAGAATTTCACGAAAGCACCGAAATTAACCACTCCACTGATTTCTCCAGATACTGTGTCGCCAACATTCAAAGCGGAGATAACCTCCATATCTTTCTCGCTTTGCGCGGCTTTTTCACTGACGATAAGTTTTTGAGTTTCACGATCAGCGTCAATTATGCGTACTTCCAATTCTTGACCCACTAATTTTTTGAGTAAATTCAAAATTTTGTTCTTGTCGCCATCTTCAACTCGAGGATAATTTTTGCTGGAAAGTTGAGAAACAGGCAAAAATCCGGAAATACTGTTAACTTCGATTAAAAGTCCACCCTTATTAGCGCTCAAAACCTTGATATGCACTTTTTCTTGAGTGTCCTTCTTGCTTTCGAGGTCATCCCAAGCTTTTTCACAAGAAGCTTCACGAATGGACAGCTCAATATAGCCATCTTCATTTTCCATGTCGATTATAGTTGCATTGACAACGTCATTTATTTTTAGTTTTCCGCTTCCAAGGCCATCTTTGATTTCTTTTCCCAAAACGATACCTGTTCCAAAAGGTGGCAAATCAAGGTAAATTTCATTAGAAGACACATAAATCACTTTTCCGTCAATTGTGTCGCCAACCTGAGGAAAACGAAAATTTCCCTTGGAAAACAAGAGATTCATTGGTGAATTATCCTCAGCTATCCCTACTGTTTCTGCCTTTTTTTCCTTTTTTGGTGTTTTAGGGCTTACTTCTTCTGAAATCTTATCTACTTCTTTAGCTAAATTGTCTAGGATGTCTGACATATTATTATAAATTTTTGCGAATAAGCATTAAAATCGCGTTAATTATTATTAAAATGCTTTAACTTTACGAAAATACGAATTAAACGAAAATACTAATTCTTATTGTCTTTATTCGTAATTTAGCTAGATTCGTACTTTAGTAAATTATTCGTAAAAACAAAAATTCCCTCAATTAAAGGAAATTATTAAGACTTTATCCACAGCCTAAGCTGTGTACAAACAGGGATTTAACCATCCCCTATTCACTTTTCTTAATAATTAACCGTAAAATCATTGTAGTTTAAAATTGGGATTGTGTCAAATTTAAAATCAAATCTCGACAACTGCTTATTTTAGTGATAAACTAGAATAGTTAAAAAATCTATCAAGTCTATAAAGTTAATCAAGTCTATCAAGTCTATAAAATCTGGAAAGATCATAAAAATGACTTTACGGACTTTAGACTTTATGGACTCTCAATTTATTTATGATTATTCAATATTATGGGCATTCCTGTTTCAAAATAACTACCAAACCGGCGGGGCGAGGCAAGGATGATGTGGCGGTTTTTTTTGATCCATTTGACAAATCGGTAGGACTTCGACCACCGCAAGGACAAGCTGATTTGGTGTTGGTGAGCCACAATCACGCCGATCATAATAATGTCGAAGCATTGAAAGGCGAACCGTATGTGATTGATATCCCAGGAGAATATAGCGCTAAGGGAGCTAATATCATTGGAATTGCCTCATATCATGATGATAAGAATGGTGCAGAACGCGGAGAGAACACGATCTATGTTTTAGAGGCGGAAGATTTGCGCATTTGCCATTTAGGTGATCTAGGATCTGATCTGTCTGAAAAACAATTAGAAAAAATAAACGGCATTGATATTTTGATGATTCCGATTGGTGGGGGAAATTATACAATAGACGGCAAAAAAGCTGTGGATATAATAAAGAAAATCGAGCCGAAGATTATCATCCCAATGCACTATAAGATAAAAGGCTCAACAGTGGACATTGATGATGAAAAAAAATTCTGCAATGAAATTGGGAATTGTCCAAAAGAAAAAGTTTCTAAGATTAATATCAAAAAGAAAGATTTAGAAGAAAAAGACATGGAAGTTGTGTTAATGGATATAGAATAAATTTTTTGTAGTTCGTAAATGAACAGTATTTTCGACAAAATTGACGAAATTAGGCGTCAGCCGGATCATATCCGTCTGCGTTGGGCGTGGGGACTTACATTTGTGGGAATGTTCTTTATTATAGTTATCTGGATGATTTCTTTTTCTGCGCAAATTAGCAGTTTGAAAAGTGAAGAAAAAACTATGAATAATATAAATAATGGGAGTGCTATGCAAGAACTAAGTGTGCAAAAAAAATCTATTGAGGATGCTACAAGTCAGTTGAAAAATGTTTTAGGTAAGGAGTCGCAAACTGATATTAGCAATCAATAAATATTTTCGATATTGAACTTTGACGAGAAATTATAATTTTTCTAGAAGTTTAGTTTCGAATAAAATATAAACTCACCCTATGGAATAATTTTTCCGGAGGGAAAATAATTTTGTTTCACAAAATTTATTCCATAGGGTAAAAATTAACAATATGCCAAAAGAAAAAATTCTAGAAGAAAAGCCGGATTTTTCCGCCAATGTTCGCGGTCGTGAGATAACTGAAGAAATTCAACAATCCTATTTGGATTATGCAATGAGCGTGATTGTTTCGCGTGCTCTGCCTGATGTTCGCGATGGTTTGAAGCCGGTGCATCGTCGAATTCTCTATTCGATGTGGCAGTCCGGTCTTCGCGCCAGTGCAAAATTTAGAAAATCAGCGACAGTAGTTGGAGAAGTTTTGGGAAAATATCACCCACACGGCGATGTAGCCGTGTATGATTCGATGGTGCGTATGGCGCAAGATTTTTCTTTGCGCTATCCGATGGTCAAAGGACAAGGAAACTTTGGTTCAATGGACGGCGACGGCGCGGCGGCCTATCGATATACCGAAGCTAAGCTTTCTCAGATGGCGGAAGAAATGTTGTTTGATATTGAAAAAGACACGGTAGATTTTGTGCCAAACTTTGATGGACAACACAAAGAACCAACAGTGCTTCCGGCTGGTTTGCCACAACTACTCCTTAATGGTTCAATGGGAATCGCAGTGGGAATGGCGACTAACATCCCCCCACACAATCTAGTTGAACTAATTGATGGGATAAATCATCTGATTGAAAATCCGGAGGCATCAATTGAAGATTTATGTGAATTTGTGAAAGGGCCAGATTTTCCAACCGGTGGAATAATTTATAACAAAAAAGATATTGTCGAAGCCTACAAAACTGGACGAGGAAAAATTTTGACTCGTTCTAAGGCTGATATTGTTGAAACTAAGACGGGAATGTTCCAAATTGTGATTACGGAAATTACCTATGCGACTAACAAATCAACACTCATTGAAAAAATTGCTGATTTAGTTCATGAGGGAAAAATTTTAGGGATAAAAGATTTGCGAGATGAATCTGACAAGGATGGTGTACGAATTGTGGTAGATCTTAAAAAAGATGCTTATCCACAAAAAGTGCTCAATAAGCTTTTCTCTTTGACTGACTTGCAAAAGAATTTTGGTGTGAATATGTTGGCACTCGTCAACGGGATTGAACCGCAAGTGCTCAATCTGAAAGATATTTTGGAAGAATATATCAAACATCGAAAAATTGTGGTGACCAGAAGGACTAAATTTGATTTGGACAAAGCTAAGGATCGCGCGCATATTTTGGAAGGACTAAAAATTGCTTTGGACAACATTGATGCGGTGATTGATACGATTAGAAAATCTCCGACCAAAGAGGAGGCACATAAGAGTTTGATGAAAAAATTCAAACTTTCTGAGCGTCAAGCCACTGCTATTTTGGAAATGAGACTGCAAACTCTGGCTGGACTTGAGCGAAAGAAAATTGAAGATGAATTGGCAGAGAAAATAAAACTCATAGCTGAACTTGAAGCGATTTTGAAAAGTGAAAAGAAAATTGCTGGCATCGTGCAAGAAGAATTAGAAAAGGTAAAGGAAAAATATGGCGATGAGCGAAGAACGAAAGTAATCAAATCTGGCGTGGGCGAATTCAAACAAGAAGATCTTGTGCCAAATGAAGAAGCAATCATCACTTTGTCCAAAGATGGATACATCAAAAGAATGAATCCAACAGTGTACAAAGTCCAAAAGCGTGGAGGCAAAGGAGTGATTGGGGCCACAACTCGAGAAGGTGATGAAATTCAAAAAATGCTTGGCGTGATGGCGCACGACAATCTTTTGTTTTTCACTAACACCGGAAAAGTTTTTCAAACTAAGGCCTATGAAATTCCAGAATCAACTCGTATTGCCAAGGGTCAATCAATCGTGAACTTCCTTTCTCTTTCTCAAGATGAATCTATCACAGCGCTCATTCCATTTAACAAGGATGACAATTACAAATATCTGCTTATGACTACGCAGATGGGAACAGTCAAAAAAACTGCTATTTCGGAATTTGAAAATGTAAGAAGATCAGGGCTCATTGCCATCAAGCTGGAAAAAGAAGATGCTTTGCGATGGGTGGATGCTACAACTGGTTCGGATGAAGTAGTAGTGACCACGAGAAATGGTCAAGCGATTAGATTTAAGGAATCAGATGTCCGCGGTATGGGTAGAACAGCAGCGGGAGTGCGTGGAATTAAACTAAAAAAAGATGACGCGGTGGTTGGAATGGATATAGTTTTTAAAAATCAAAAAGGCAATCAGCTCTTGGTGATTTCTGAAAATGGCTATGGCAAACGATCAGATCTAAAATTCTACAAAGTGCAAAAACGTGGTGGCTCAGGAATCAAAACTGCCTCCGTCACAGCCAAAACCGGAAAAATTATTGGTGCCACTATCATCAATATGGATGCCCTTGATACTGACCTAATTCTCACTTCTGAAAAAGGCCAAATAATCCGCATTCCTCTTTCTNNCTTCCGAAAAAGGCCAAATAATCCGTATTCCCCTTTCTTCTGTTTCCGTTCTTGGCCGAGCCACTCAAGGCGTGAGAGTTATGCGACCGCAAGCAGGAGACAAGGTGTCTGCAAGTACGGTTTTGTAAGTCATTGTCATTCTGAACTTGTTTCAGAATCTAAAATAAAAAAGTAAAGATCCTGAAATAAATTCAGGATGACACAAAAAAAATAAAAAATCCCATGCGCGTTTGCATGGGATTTTTTTATATCATAAATGATACGATTAGAACATGTAAATGATACAAAAAGAGTTAATAGTTAAATAATTGTTTTTGGCGCAATTTGAATTTGCGGTGGAAAATTATCTCTAGTTATTTTTTAATTTCCAAACCTTTTCTTTGGAAGCGACAAATTTTTCAGAAGTATTATTGCCTGGAGATAATTGATAGATACGAAAAACATTAGAATTATTGCGCTCAATAACATCCTTATTAGCAGTGATTTGCTTGCTAGCCATTTCTAAATTATTTAAATATTCTTCTACTATTTTTAAATGAGCGGTGCCATATATAAATGCAATTTTCTTATAATCTAACTTTGCTAATTGTTGCAATGAATCAGCTAGGATAGGGTCTCGTAACATTGCCAATTCATAATCGTAGCCACTTTGCACTATTCCCTCCTTCTCATTTTTAAGCGTAGTTTGAGGCGGTGTTGATATCATTTTTGGTCCAATACTCGCCAAAGCTGTTGACGCACTAGCCATTAATCCGAGCTTGAGAAAATTTCTTCTGGACATCTTCGGTTCTGATTTTCTGAAAAAATTTTCAAGAAAATTACCTAAGCTCATAACTCCCATAAATGTTGCACCAGCATAAATCCCAGCTTTCTTTAATTTAGCTATTATTTTTGAGGTTTGTTCTGCTTCATAAGCATATAAATAAGAATCTTGAAGTTGCTCTTCCACATTTTTACTCCAAATTAAATCAGCAAGTGCCATGTTTTTATCATATTTGACTGCAAGAAGCTCAATTTCGTGATGGAAAAGACCAATATTAAAATACCTTTCTTTTTTTAAATACTCTTGTCTTAATTGCTCTAAATTATAATTTTCATTAAATCTTGATTTGATAGATTGCAATCGAGGTGCTGCTGTTTTATCATAAAAACCAAGTGCTTCAGGGGCAAATTCATTAACAACTACATCACTTTCTTGAATGGCTTTCTCTATTTCCTGTCTAAATTCAAGAAATGTTTCCGGAATATGAAGTACGCCAATTGCCTTAATTGTAGTATCACCAATTCTCCACTCTTTTACTTGCCAAGCTTCTCGAACTTCTTCAGGAGAACATGCGCGCGTTTCTGAAATTTGTTTATCGAATTCGCGAGAATGATTTGTAATTCTTTCAAAAATATCTCGGTCTTCATTTCTTAGTTTGATTTCAGTATTATTGGGAAATTTTTCCATTTAAATAAATTTATATTTATTATTCTAAATCCTATTCCTAAAATAGCATTTTTTAACTACTCCGGCAATTTTTTAAGTTTACCGTTTACTGTCAACAGTAAACTATAAACTAATACCAAATGCTTATTTCCTATTTATTCCAGCAATAAAGCCGGCGGTTAGCCAAAAAAGAAGGCTTCCTTGTTGGATGTCCCATAGATAATGGTCAAAAAGCATTATAAAGATAAGACCTAATAATATTCCCTTGAAATATCTCGAGATTATTATACTTGACAAATATGCACTATCATTGTGTAATATGTATTCATTATTCTTCTGCCATTGTTCCACGCTCGTCTGCCGATGAGGCAGATGGAACAATTTCCACAACCACCAAATAAATAATCCAAAGCCAACTAATCCTAGCTCACTGAATATTAGCAGAAAAACATTATGAACAGGCTGATATTGCCATAATTCTAATTTTTGCGGAAAATATTTTTGCATAGATAGGACTGACTGTCCCGCCCCAAGTCCAAAAACTGGATCACTCTCAAATGTTCCACGTGGAACATTTAGATAAAAAAGGCGTTCATTGAGGGAATTTAGAAATAAAGAATCCAAATCTGGTTTAATTATAATAAAAGTAGACGCTAGGATAATTAAAATTGAAAGGATTGTTGGTTTAAAATGTTCCACGTGGAACAATTTTACCTCATCCTCAGCCCTTCTCCTTATAAAGGAGAAGGGAGTAAAAATATAAACTAAAGCAATTAATAGCCCAATTATGGCTGATTTAGAGAAGGTTAAAATTAAGGCTAAAATTTGAATGGCTACACCCCCACACCAAAAAGCTTTTAATAAAGGTTTTTTTATTTTTTTTAAAAATATTTTTATAAATTCATAATATCTAGATATTATTTTTTGGTGTGGGGGTAAAATAAGCCTAAAAATCGAAATATTTTCAATTATCCAGAATTGTTCCACCCGCCCAAAAATGTTCCACGTGGAACAATCGAAAGTTGATTCTTGTTTTTCATTAAATAATGTTCCACGTGGAACATTATTGTCGCATATGGACGCGGAACAATTTTTTGGCGGGCAGGCGTGGAACAATTTCTTATATAATAAAGTGATAATAATAGAAAATAGTAGAAAACCTCCTAAAACATTGGGATGTGGCATAAGGCCATAGGATCGGATATATGTTTCTCCGTTTAGGATTATTTTGGCTACCCCAAGGATTTCGGGTAAAATTAGGCTTTCTTTTAGCCAAAAAAGACTGATGGATTTTTGTAGGAAAAATTGAATAATGCCGATTATGGATTGAAAGAGGCTGGAAAGTATAATGATGTTAAAAAATAACCAAATTGTTCCACCCGCCCAGAATTGTTCCACCCGCCCAAAAATGTTCCACGTGGAACAATCGAAAGTTGATTCTTGTTTTTCATTAAATAATGTTCCACGTGGAACATTATTGTCGCATATGGACGCGGAACAATTTTCTGGCGGGCAGGCGTAGAATAATTGCGGAACAATTCTGAAAATAATATAAATATATAACAAATAAAATTCTAAAAGCTTAATTGATCGAAAAGTTGCTATTGACACATTTTGTGACCATAAGATTGATAAAAAAGAAAGAAAAACTAAAAATAATGGCAATAATATGTAAGTGTTGTGCAAAACACGAGTTATCCACAGCTTAATACTTGACAAAGATAATGAAATATTGCATAGTATAGACATAAGCCAGAAGATAAAAGTCAAAATTAGAAAGATATCAGATAGGTAGATGTATGTCGCAGAGTATTCATTAAAAGCTTCTTGGAGAGGAAAGTAAAATAATACTTTTCTAATACTGAGAGTAAAAGTCAATAAAAACCCAAAAAAGAACCAAATATCTGGTTGATTTTTGAAATTGTTCCAAAAATTAACGAAAAATCCCTTCATATAGCTCAAATCATAAAGTATTGTCATCCTGAACTTGTTTCAGGATCTACAAAAATAAAGTATATAGATTCTGAAACCCGCCTGCCCGCTTCGCCATAACTCCAGCGAGGCGAGCCGGCGAGGCACGGTAAATTCAGCATGACAAAGATTTTTTAGCGATTCCTATTTGATTATAACCTAAATTCAAAAAAAAACCATTGACCCAATGGGATAAATCTAATATGATTAGTTTGTTGTGATAATATAATTTGGGCCTATAGTAAAGTGGTATTACGTGTCCATGGCATGGACGAGTCTGGAGTTCAATTCTCCATAGGTCCACGTTTTTAAATTTTTTGCCTTCATAGCTCAATGGATAGAGCAAATCCGTCCTAAGGATGAGATGTAGGTTCGATTCCTACTGAGGGCACAAATAAAATGCTGTATAAATTCCCACAATATATAATAGAAGTTATCCAAAGTCTCGAGAGGGCTGGTTTTGAGGCGTTTGTGGTGGGCGGATGTGTGAGGGATCTATTATTAAATAACGAACCAAAAGATTGGGATATTGCGACCAATGGAAAACCTGAGGATATTTTGAAAATTTTTCCGGATGGGAAATATGAAAATGATTTTGGGACAGTGATGTTGCCTCTAAAATATATTGAAGGCGTAGCGGAAGAAAATTGGAATGGGCCGAATGTGGAAATTACGACATATCGTATTGAATCAAAATATTCTGATAAACGTCATCCAGATGAGGTTAAATTTGCTAAAACTTTAGAAGAAGATTTAAGTCGCAGAGATTTTACGGTGAATGCGATGGCTATTCATGTAACATGCAACATGAAACATGAAACAGAAAAAAAATATGAAATCATTGATCTTTTTGGTGGACAGGAAGATTTGAAAAAAAAGATTATTCGAGCGGTGGGGGAGGCGGAGGAAAGATTTGATGAGGATGCACTTCGCATGATGCGAGCAGTCCGTTTCGCTGTTCAGCTCAGCGGAAATACACCTCACCCCAACCCTCTCCTTATAAAGGAGAGGGGGGAAAGTGAATGGGAGATTGAAGAAAAAACTTTTTTGGCAATTAAGAAAAATTCCAAAAATTTGAAATATGTTTCGCATGAGCGAATTCAGGATGAATTTGATAAAATAATGCTTTCAGAAAATCCAAGTAAAGGCGTGGAACTTTTGGTGGAAAGTAAATTAATGGATGAATTTATTCCTGAGATAATTGCGACTATTGGCGTGAAACAAAATCGCCATCATTATTTCGGGCCATATAATACCGTCTATGCACATCTATTAGCGAGCCTGGAAAAATGTCCATCTGAAAAACTGGAAGTGCGTTTGGCTTCATTTTTTCATGATATCGGAAAACCAAAATCGAAAAGAGGGGAAGGGGAAATGTCAACTTTCTATAGTCATGAATATATCGGGGCAAAAATGGTGGAAAAGATTTTGGAACGAATGAAATACCCGCGGAAAATTATTGAAAAAACTGTGATGCTTGTGAAAAATCATATGTT
>DCUU01000049.1 GCA_002328565.1 Candidatus Moranbacteria bacterium UBA2206 | reverse complement strand
TTACCTTCTGGGAAAAACTATTTAAAAGAAAGCATTTGATTCTCCTCTTTTCTGGGTATATAATTTTAATACTTACTTTAATACTTACTAAAATAATTATATGAAGCTAAAAGACAAAAACACTCGCAAGATTACGCGGGTAGGAAAAACAAGTTTGGCAGTCACTCTGCCCAAAGAAATCATCACCGAGCTTGGATGGAAAGAGAAACAAAAAGTGACAATGAAAAAAGTGAGGGGTGGGGTTTTGATTCGAGATTGGAAAAAGTAAAAGTACACAAGATGAGATACATCATTTAAAAATCTAATGATAAGCCTTTTTATGTTGTTTACGTTTGACAATTTATCAATTTATTGCTACGCTTTTTTATTAGTTCTTTATAAATTTAATCACTTTACAAACTGACAGCTAAGTAATTAAAATAATTTAATTACTTAGCTGTCGGTTTGTGTAAATAATGTTAAGCACAACTCACGATTATAATCTTTGAACTAAAGGAGGCAATAATGACACGTGAAGAATTTGCTCGCAAAATACACTGGACAAGAATAATCTGGCTCATCGGAATTGTAAATCCATTCATAATGGCTCCACAGCTTTTCAAGATGTGGACGACAATGGAGACGGCCGCGCTGTCATTCGGCATGCTGGGGATTATTACATTTGTCCAAAGCGGATTTGCCCTACATGGATTTTTTATCCGTGACAAGTTCGTTTTTATCAGCAACGTGGCTGCTGCAATGATGTCTATTGCAACCCTAATATCAATCCCAATAATTCAACTGATATTAAAGTAACTTTTGTTAATTAACTGGGGGATGTTTATTTAAAACAATGTAAAAAAGGAGTAATCACGATGAAAAAGAAACGCATGTCGAGCACGCGAATTCACTTTCGCATTGAACAAAAAGTGAGGAAAGGCAATGACTATCTCTGGATTACTGTGCGGATAACAGCTCATAAAAAAGCCAATCAAGAAAAACCGCATTCTACCCTGAATGATCTCCGAAGAGTTTTTTTGGGTGAATCTGAGAATTTCGAGGAAGGAGATGCCTACATCGGCGCTTGCATCAGATCAGTGCTCTCTGATTTTCCAAAAACACCTAAGGTAGGTAGAATTTGGCTTCGTGGAGGAGATGCCTACAGAGCCAACGTATACTGGTTCAGGATCGAAGTACCGATTTAAATTGCTAACCGTTCAACAGAAAACCGTGTCTGCTTGAGCGGTTTTTGTTTTTATAAAACAAAACTAAAAAACTGCAATTTCATTTCCATCTGCGAAATATTCAAGTGGCGCAACATATTCGTTAGGAGGGATCAATCCCAAAAAGTACAGAATTAATTCTGTACTTTTTTTATTGACATAAAGACAATAATTCTATACACTCTAAAATCATAGTTTTTTAACAAAGACCATCTTTCAAAAAAGATGAATTATATATAAAGTGGTTAATGGAATTTCAAAAGATCAGAATAAAAATCTTCAACAATAAATTGCAGGAGGATTTCGCATGAACAAAAAAGATAAGTACGAACCGGAAGTGTTAAGTCTGCTAGGACAAGAGATTTATGATTTCTGTCAAAAACACCCACAAGCTATTTTCAACACACCGCCCGATTATCAGCCAGAATTTATGGAAATGGTTAAAAGGGAAGATTCTCCAGCATATCTTCATTTGCAACGCGACCATCTCTATCAAAATCGGGCTATTGTTAACTTTTTTGAACAGATAATCCCCGGCGACATGCTCATAATGCTAGTGGCAGGAAAAGAATTTGCCACAATCATAGCAAAATGCGCGAAAATTCAAAATTTCAATGATTTGCCTCCCAACCGAAGAATTATCATCCATCACACCCGTAATTGTAAGAGATTAATTAAAAGTTGCAACGGTATTTGGGCATCACAGGTTATTGCTGCTTCTCTTACCCGATCTCTATCGCGAGAGATGTGCTCAAGAGATCCTCTGGGAAAAATTTTCATGAAAAAAGTAAGTGAATACGGAGTTACACCGGAACGTTATCGTCAACTTTATCCTAAACTGATACTCACAGACATGGAAAAAGAAGTTTTTGAAATCAAAAGAGGAAAAATTAAAAAAAGTTCTCTCTATAAAGTTCAGGGAGTTTCCGGCGGAAAATTCAATCTCGGAAAAAACGTTATCGTCCCTGGTATGATAATCACCCAGTCAATTGTTGATGCAATAAAAAATCAAAAGCACGTAGAGCGTTTAAGTTTAACAATTAATTTTTGACTGTCCTTCTGTGATTTAAAAACAGTCTATTTAACAAAACGACCGGAGCTTATTCCAAAAGGAATTTGCTCCGGTTTTATTTTACACAAAAAGCTAGTAATTCCAACTCCTGCATCATTTTTATTAAATTCAAATTTCTGAACATATCCACTAATGAGAGCAGAAAATAAAATACGTCCTTGGGGCGTATTTTTTATTTTTATTCCTTGGGAAATATTCGTCATATATTTGCAAAGTTTTTCTATTATTTTGCTAGCTAGAAAAATGCTGGTCAACATTGCTCAATTGCTCTTCCCTTAATGTTTTAAAATATTTTTTTGTAAATCTTCTTTTCATCAGCATGGCAGAAATCCAATCTGCGCCTAGTAGGTGAGGCATCATTACATAGTTTGCTCCTGCTGAGTATAAAACTTCTGATTGTTCATAATGATAAGCATTGGCAAGGATAATAAGTTTGGAATTTATTTTGCGCACATGGTTAATGAGATTGATTTGATCATCAAGAGAAGGTATCGTCATAACAATCATTTTTGCTCCGGCAATAGGCAAGCTTTCTAGAAATTCAACATCGGAAATATCACCAAAAACAGAAGGAATGTTGTGCTCATCAAGTTGATGAATGGTTTTGGGATCGTAGTCAATCACACTGAAATTAGATTTGGTTTTCCCCAGAGCATGACAGACTTTAATTCCTATGCGATGATAGCCGACTACCCAAGTATCATAAATGGCGGGAGCAAATTCAGCTTGACGGTGCTTATCAGTTCCAAAAAAATTAAAAATAGGAAGCAGAAAATTATAAATTTTATCACTATACAAAATCAAATAAGAAGAGATAAATATTGTGACAATAGCTACCATAGTAAAGATGGGCACAACTTTTTCATCAAGACTGACGACCTGATTGCTTATAAAAAGAACGACAAAACCAAATTCGCTTACTTGGGCTGCTGTTAGTCCCGCCAAAAAACTATTGCGTCTAGTAAATTTAAGCATTCTAAATAAAATGTAGAGAATCAGTGGATTTCCAATTAATATAAAAAGAGAAATTACCAGACTTGGTAGCCAGATTGAGCCAAAAGAACTCATAGACATTTGGCTACCGAGAACAATAAAAAATAACACTAGGAAAAAATCTCTTAGCGGCTTAATTCGGCTGGCGATTTCCAATTGATAGGGTGAGGAGCTTAATGAAATTCCAGCAATAATCGCTCCTATCTCGATAGAAAATCCCAGTAAATATAGAAAACTTGAGAGGCCAAAGCACCAGGTTATTGTGAAAAGAAAAAGTAGTTCGCTGGAGTTTGAAATTCTATTTAACAATTTTGGTAATAAATATTTGGAAAATAGGATAATAATTACAAGAGACGCGATTCCCTTGACAGCTAAAAGCAGAAAGGAGCCTGCCAAGTCATCGCCGTCTTTCATAATGCCAATAAAAACCATAATAACAACGGCGATTACATCCTGAACCAACATTAGTCCAATAGTATGTTTTCCATAGACGGTTTCCGTTTCCTTTTTATCTGACAGCAATTTCATAATAATAATCGTGCTGGAGAAGGTTATGGCAACCGCTAAATAAATCGCGGAAATAAGGGAGAAATCCAAGGCCACTAAAATGATAATCCCCGTGATGGATGTAAAAAGAACTTGACCTGTTCCAGTTATAAAGGAAGCATAGCCGATACTTTTAAGATGTTTGAAGTTGAGATGAAGTCCGATGATGAATAAAAGTAGAACCACACCAAATTGGGCGAAGGCTTCATACATATGCTTATCCCCATGAAGCAAATTGAAAAACATTGGACCAGCGATAATGCCAGCGATGATATAAGCTATTATGAGTGGTTGTTTCAATAATCGAACAAAAAAAGCGATAGTCAGCGTTAGGGCAAGTAATGCGCTAATTTGAAAAAATATATTATCCATTTCTTTTTATTATTTTATGTTTATTTTTAAATATCTTAAATTTATTATAACATAACTGGCGTGATGGAAATAGTGTTCGGAATAAAATATTTGAATAATATTAAAAAATAGGAGGTTGAATATATCTAATAATAGAGAAAATGAGGTAGCCTTATCTTAGAAGAGTATTTTTTATGCTTTAAATAGGAACGATTTAGAACTTATGGTAAGATGTTAAATATGGATATGGAAACAACAAAAATCAAAGACTTAGGGTGGAATGAATTTTTTGAAACTAACCGCACAAAACTCGGATTGGATTTTTTTGCGATTGCGCGGGTGATTGCTCAATACAAAGGTGCTTATAAAATAAAAAATGTCCAAGGTGAATATCTGGCAAAAATAACTGGCAAGCAAATGTTTGAAGCGGTGTCCAAAGAAGATTATCCAGCAGTTGGTGATTGGGTAGTCATCACTGAAGCCAAGCAGGGACAGGCAGTAATTCAAAAAGTATTACCAAGAAAAACAGTAATGGAAAGAAAGGGTAGTGGAAAAAATGAATCTCAAATTATCGCCACTAATATTGATGTGGCTTTCACAGTTGAAGCAGTCGACAGGGATTATAATCTAAACCGCATTGAAAGATATTTTGCCATTGCCAAAGATGGCGGGATTTTGCCTGTGGTCATTCTTAATAAAATAGACTTAGTTTCTCAAGCAGAATTGAATTTGAAATTAACAGAAATTAAAAATAGATTAGGTGATGTGGAAATTATTTTGACTAGCAATCTAACCGAAGAGGGACTAGATAGACTCAGGGAATATATTGTTAAAAATAAGACGTATTGTTTCTTGGGATCATCAGGTGTGGGAAAGTCCTCGCTTATCAATAAATTACTAGGAGAAGAAATCATCCAAACTGAGAATATTGGAGCGCGTTCCGGAAGAGGCAAACACACTACAACTACTCGAGAGATGTATTTTTTGACAGATGGAGGAATTGTGATTGATAATCCTGGAGTGCGAGAAGTGGGAATGACGGATACTAATAGTGGCGTCGATAATTTATTTGATGAAATAACGAGCCTTTCAAAAGAATGCAAATTTGTTAATTGCACACATGTCCACGAACCGGGATGTGCAGTTCTGCTAGCCCTAGAAACTGGAAAAATAGACAAACAAAGATATGCAAATTATATCAACCTCAAAAAAGAAACTCAATATTATGGAATGAATAAATTAGAGAAGAAAGAAAAAGACCGTCAGTTTGGAAAATTTATCAAACAAGCAAAAACAGATTTCAAAAAATATACTCACAAGGATTATTAATTAAGAATAAAAATTATGGTTATTTCAGAAAAAAGCCTAGCTAATGGAATTTTACTTTTAAAGAATATTTTTTCTGGCTTATTTCCTGTTTTAACTGTTGTTGCTTATGCAAATCATCTTTTGCCTTTGAGCACTCTTGCCTATAGCTATGTTATTGCCACTATTCTTTTTGCAATTCTTTTGACGATAAAAAAAGAATGGAAGAAAAATATTTTCAATACTCGGGCTATAAAAGATATTGTTTTGGCAGTACTGTTTATCGCTATTGTTTATTATCTTTTTTATTATCTTGCTCTTAGCTTCACTTCTCCGCAAAATGTGGCGCTCATTAGCATAACTGAAGCAGCCTTTAGTTTCATAATAATAGGCTGGATTACCAAAAAAGAACCCGTTTCCCCTTCTCATTTTTTTGGTGCAATGCTAATGCTTTTTGCAGCTGGAATAGTACTTTTTAACAATCAGTCAGCTATAAATATCGGTGATGTACTTATGCTATGTGCAGTAATAATTGCCCCCATTGGAAATATTTTTGCCAAAAGAGCTTTGCACCAAGTCTCTCTTTCATATTTATTGTTTCTTAGAAGCTTAACTGGGGCGATTATTTTTTTCATCGCTTCTTTGATTTTTGAAAAAACAATTCCGCTTGAAATTATCTTCAAGAGCTTGCCTTATCTTTTGTATAGTGGCCTGATTTTTATGGGTCTCATGAAAATTATAAACTTATTTAGTTTTAAAAAAACTTCCGTCACTCACACCATCTCCTTTAATTGTCTGGCGCCTGTTTTTACTTTTATTTTCGCTTGGATAATCTTGAAGGACGCACCGACCACTGTTCAAATTTTTGCCATAATTCCTAGTTTTATCGGATTGTTTTTCCTGACAACCGCCAAACAAAAACAAACTCAATATGGCTTTGAAGAAGCAACTGATTAAAAGATTGTGTTATACTACAAAAATATGAAATCTAACAAAAAAGCGTCGAAGAAAAAACATTGGGATATCTTGGGGATTGGCAGTCCCCTGTTTGATATTGTGATTAATATTAGTGAAGAAATGTTAATTAAGCTAAATTTCAAAAAAGGATCGATGAATTTGATTTCAAAGGCGGAAAGTGAAAATATTTTCCAGCAATTTAAAAACATCAAACTAGAACTCACTCCCGGCGGCAGTGTTTCCAATACTCTTTCTGGAGCTAATCTTTTGGGCAGTCGCGTGTCATTTTTGGGACTTGTTGGCCAAGATGAACATGGCAAAAAATATCAAGAAAAAATAGAAGCGGAGGGTGTCGCTTCTCATCTTTGTTTTCATGACAATGGAATGACTGGACACGCCATTGTGTTTGTCACTCCAGACGGAGAACGCACGATGGCTACTCATCTGGGCGCGTCAGTTAATTTCAATAAAAATCATATCCAAGAAAAAGAAATTAAACGTGCAAAAATTCTTCACATCGAAGCCTATCAACTGGAAAATTCTGTCAGTCGCCAAGCAATTTTGCATGCCGTGGAAATTGCCAAGAAAAATGATGTTTTGGTTTCACTGGATTTATCTGATACTCAACTCATTAAACGCAACAAAAAACTTTTTTTGCAAATTGTCAAAAAGCATATTGACATTGTTTTTGCCAACGAGGAAGAAGCCACCGCCTTTAGTGGCAAGAAAAATTCTCGCAAAGCTTTGCACGAAATAGCTAAAAATTGTCGCATCGCCATAGTGAAATTAGGAGAAAAAGGCAGTCTAATAGAGGAAGACGGAAAAATTTTTGAAATTTTGCCTCAAAAAGTTAAGGTGATAAACACCAATGGCGCAGGCGATATGTACGCTGCCGGAATTTTACATGGATTGATAAATAATTTAGACTTAGGAGAAGCTGGCAAAATAGCCAGTCACGTCTCAGCTCTAGTCGTTGCGAGTTCTAGCGCAAGACTTAATAAGAAACATTTATAATTTAATTAAAAAAATAAGTTGCGTCTTAAGTTATAAGATTCAAATCTTATTTAACAAGGTAAATGGACAAAATACAAGATTACAAAATCAAAGATATTGGCTTGGCGCAGTATGGGCGAAACGAAATTATTATCGCCGAGAAAGAAATGCCGGGGCTTATGGCATTGCGAAAAAAATTTGGCAAAAAGAAACCTCTCCGAGGCGCGCGTATTTTGGGGAGTCTGCATATGACTATTCAAACGGCGGTACTCATTGAAACGCTGGTTGAACTAGGCGCATCCGTGCGTTGGGTTTCTTGTAATATCTATTCCACTCAAGATCACGCCGCCGCCGCCATCGCCAAAGCCGGCATTCCGGTTTTTGCTTGGAAGGGAGAAACATTAGAAGATTATTGGTGGTGTACCCAGCAAGCTTTCAACTTTGGCAAAAACCTAGGTCCGAATTTGATTGTGGATGACGGAGGCGACGCCACCCTCATGCTTCATTTGGGCGTGGAGCTTGAAAAAAATCCTAAGTTACTCAAGCAAAATTATTCTGGAAAAACTGAAGATGAAAAAGAACTCATGAAAATTATCACTAAAATTTATAGCGAAAACAAAACTTTTTGGAGCAAAATAATTCAAGATGTCAAAGGAGTTTCCGAAGAAACAACTACGGGCGCGCATCGACTCTATCAAATGTTTGAAAAAAAGAGATTGCTTTTTCCAGCGATTAATGTCAATGACAGTGTGACCAAAAGTAAGTTTGACAATCTTTATGGTTGTCGAGAAAGTTTGGCGGATGGCATCAAACGCGGAACAGATGTGATGGTGGCGGGAAAGGTTGTAGTTGTTTGTGGATATGGCGACGTCGGCAAAGGTTGCGCCCAAAGCATGAAAGGTCTTGGCGCGCGCGTTATCATCACCGAAATTGATCCGATTTGCGCTTTGCAAGCTTCGATGGAAGGTTTTGAAATAAAGACTGTGGAAGAAACGCTGGGTGAAGGCAATATCTATGTAACCGCCACGGGCAACCAGGATATCATCACAATTTCTCATATGGAAAAAATGAAAGATGAAGCGATTGTTTGCAACATCGGACATTTTGACAATGAAATTCAGGTTGAGAAATTGGAAAAATATAGTGGAATTGAAAAAATAAATATCAAACCGCAAGTGGACAAATATGTCTTTCCTGACGGACACGCTATTGTGCTTCTTTCGCAAGGCCGACTAGTTAATCTTGGCAATGCTACGGGGCATCCAAGTTTTGTCATGAGCACTTCCTTCACCAATCAAGTCTTGGCGCAATTGGAACTTTGGGAAAATAAACATGCTATTGGAGTTTACACTCTGCCCAAAAAATTAGATGAGGAAGTGGCGAGATTGCACCTAGGGAAACTTGGAGTGTCTTTGACCAAACTTACCAAAAAACAAGCCGCCTATATCAACACACCCGTTGATGGTCCATATAAATCAGAAAATTATCGGTATTAGATAATTTTTTATATTTTTCAAAAATTAAGATAAAGTTATGCATGAACAATTACCAAATTCTGGTGGAGTTTGGGAGAATAAATTTAAAAAAGGCTGGGGGGAGGGAAAATCTCCTGAACAACACTTTCTTAAATTTGTTGAAAAACATAAGAATGAAATTGGGCCAGATATCCTAGATATAGGCTCAGGCGAAGGTCGACAATTAATACCACTAGCTAAGGCTGGCTACAATGTTGTTGGACTTGAGCTAACTGAAGAAGGTATAAAAATAACTAAAGAAAAACAGAACACCGAAAAAACTGATGCTAAATTAGTCCGTGGAAATTTCCATAATTTACCCTTTCGAGATAATACCTATAACACAGTAATTAGCATACAGGCCATGCAACATAATAATTGGCAAGGAGCAGAAATTGCTTTTTCTGAAGCAGTTAGAGTTCTGAAACCGGGTGGATTATTTTTTTTAAGAGTTAACTCCGATAAACATCCAGCCCAAGATAATGAAAAAATAATTAATGACAAGGGATTAACTTGGACAAGAAATGAAGAAGGTTTTAGAGGTCTTCATCATAATTTCAGCCTTGAAGAACTACAAGAATTAGCAACTAAATATAATTTAGATATTGAGCCTGATTTTGTTGATGAAAAAATAGCTGGTGACAATTTTTCAGTTCTTGGTCAGTGGAATATTGTTTTTAGAAAAAAAGAAATTGATCAACCAAATAATTAGTCGACCTTAATGCATTTAAAATTAATAATCGCTATCGTTGCATCTATTCTCACAGTTATTGGATTTATCCCCTATCTGAAAGATATTTTTGCGAAAAAAACCAAACCCCATTTATACACTTGGCTTATTTGGAGCATCACTCAAATCACAGCCACCGTTGCGCTTCTGCATGGAGGTGGAAAATTTGGTAGCATCAGTTTGATTGTCGGAACTATTTTAGTACTTTTCACACTTCTACTTTCTTTTAAATATGGCACAAAAAATATCACAAAAAGTGACAAAATTATTCTCGCACTGGCTTTTCTCGCCATCATATTTTGGTGGCAACTAGAAAGTCCTTTGCTCGCACTTTTTATGGTTTCCGCTATCGATGGCATTGGCTATATCCCAACTATTCGAAAATCATTTGTTGACCCGTGGAGTGAAACAATTTCTTTTTGGGCTATGATGGCTTTGGTAGATTTATTAGCCATAATTTCTAACGACCAATACAATCTTTTGACCACCACCTACATCACAACAATTTTTATAGCTAATATTATAATTGTTTCTGTTTGTTTTTTCAGAAGACAAACTATTCAAAAAAGAAAATAGAATTTTTTTAGAAATTTAAAAGGAAGGTAACGAAGTTATTCGTACCTTCCCTTTTTTGCACTAAATTTAATAATCAAATCATTCTCCTCCCGCTCAAGATTATGCTTGCGTCATACTGGCCATATTTTCCTGGCCTTTATCTCTCATTAGAAAGTCTCTGGCTATTTCTTCGTATTGAGACATTCTGATTTTGGCGTGAGGAATTTCTTTCTCAAGTTCGGAATGACAATCCCGACACAAAAATAAGTATTCGGGATTTTTCTGAGTGAAATGCCTTTGCGGATGGATATGATGCTTTGTCAGAACTCTGATTCTGAGACATTTTGGACACATTCCCAAGAGTTTCTTTTTCTTTTTCGGTTGCTTCATTTTTTCACCTCCCAGCTATCGAAGAGTTAAGCACTGGCTACATTTTGATATCTCATGATATTCATATTTTTCCTTTCTTCTTATCATGAAACAGTAAAATTGTTCTCCATAAATCCATCCATACACAAACACAGACACAGTTATTGTTTTTATTGTTTCCATACCGCCCTCCTTAAAAATTAAAGTTTCGTTGAAACTCCCACGGCCTAGAAAATTTATTTTAAAGGACAAAAACAAAAAAAGCCACCGATTAAAGTGGCTTTCTATAAAAAATTTTTGATTGAGTTTTCATATCTCAATAATAGTCCTGTCTTCACATTTCGTCAATGCCTATTTTTTATGTCTATTTTTTGATTTTCTTAGCTACTCTCATAACGCGAGAAGCATCTTTGGCGACATCACGCTTAGCAGAAATTGCCAGCTTACTTATCGATTTCCAGTGTTTTTTGAGATCATTGGCGATAGCTTCAATTTCAGCTTTGGTTGCTCTTTTTTCTTTAGCATATTCCTTTGAGACTGCGTCGATAATTTCAAGATAAATTGGCTCGGTAATTTCCTTGGCTTTTTCCAGTCTTTCGACAACCTCCCCTTTCATCTTGATTGCCCAAGATTTGGCATGTTCACGATGCTTTTTACCTTTTGGTCCGAAGAAAAAATAAGCGGTTGCAGCTACGCCAGCTAGGCTTGCACCGATGACCGCTAACTTAATCACTTTTGAATTGTCTTTTTTCTTTTGCATAATATTTATTTAAATTAATTAGTTAATTAGCCTATTTTTTATTCTTTTTCTCTTCTTTTTGTTTCTTTCGGCGCGCTGGCGGGAAAAACATTCGAAAGACAATATTATTTTCCAGTCTTTCCTTGAGTTCTAGGATAAATTCTTTTGACTCTTGGAAATTATCCTGTAGTTTTTCTGAAATTAGATATAAATTTCTGCCAGCTTTGATGAAATAAAACAAGCCAATAGAAAATAACACTGCCAGCACCACTGTCGCCACCGAGGAGATAAAAAAGAAGATATCTGCTTTCATCACTGTTTCCATATATAATATATGTTTTAGATTAAATAATTTTTCGATCTTGTAGTAATCTTATTATAACTAAAATAACAGCAATTACAAGTAGGAGATGGAGTAGTCCACCAAGAGTAATGGATATAATACAATAAAAATATAATTATATTCCAAAAGAATGTTTTTTAGTGTCAATGCTCTTCCCAAATTTTCAAAACTACGCTAGAATAAAAACTCAGTGCTTTTTTTATTCATTTAACTTATTCCAATATTATGGCTAAAGACGACGTCGCAGTTAGATTTAACAAAGTTTCTTTTGAATACGCCCACAACAAAACCATCCTCGATGAGGCTTCTTTTTCCATCCGACAAGGCACCAAAATTACTATTATGGGACAAAATGGCGCTGGGAAATCGACTATTTTAAATTTGATTACTGGCTCTTTAAGAGAAGAAGATGGTTCTATCTATGTTAATCCTGCTCTAAAAATTGCTTATGCCAAACAAGTTATTCCGGCCGAACAAATGACACTCACTGTCAAAGAATTTTTTGCTAAATGTTTTTCAGAAAAGCTGTATAATCTTGATCCGAAAATTGACAAAGTACTAGACCTTGTAAATTTGAAAGCCCCACACGACAAAATAATCAAATCTTTTTCTGGCGGACAACAGGCTCGTCTGCTTTTAGCTTCCGCCTTAATTCAAGATCCAGATCTTTTGATTTTAGACGAACCGACTAACAATTTAGACCATGCTGGCATCGAACATCTCACGCAATTTTTGATGAGTTATAACAAAACTTGCATTGTAATTTCTCATGACGCTGATTTTTTGAATTCTTTTACCGACGGCGTGCTCTATTTGGACATTTTCACTCACAAAGTTGAACAATATCTTGGCGACTACTATGTAGTAGTGGCGGAAATTGCCGATCGAATTGAAAAAGAAAAAATGAAAAATGCCCAATATGAAAAAGAAATTATTGCCAACAAAGAAAAAGCCAACTTTTTTGCTAACAAGGGTGGCAAGATGCGACTCGTGGCTCGAAAGATGCGCGACAAAGCCGAAGAGATGGAAGAGGCCAAAGTGGACGTCCGACGAGAAGACAAAGCCATTCGCGATTTTGAAATTCCCGTGCAAGCTGGACTAATCGGAGAGATAATCAACATTTCTTCGCTCACAGTGATGAAAAATCATGAACCGGAAGAAAAGAAAGTCAAAATTTCTCTCAAGAAAAAAACTCATCTGCTCCTCGCCGGACCAAACGGCATTGGCAAAAGCACCCTACTTGAATCTCTCGCTTCCGGTCACGCTAAGGGCGCAAAAATTACCGAAGGCATTCGGGTGGGATATTACCGTCAAGATTTTTCTACGCTTAATTTTGAAGATACTGTGCGCAATTCCCTTTTCGCTGTTATGCGAAATGAAGATGAAGAACGTATGCGCTCCGTTGCTTCCGGTTTTCTCATCGACAAAACAATCATCGACGCTAAAATTGGTTCCCTTTCTGAGGGACAAAAAGGTCTTGTGGCTTTCGCGCGCCTCATGCTTGAAGAGCCAGGACTTTTGATTCTAGATGAACCAACCAACCACATCAACTTTCGCCATCTGCCCATCATCGCCAAAGCCCTGGATTCCTTCGAAGGCGCGATGATCCTGGTCAGCCACGTCCCCGAATTCGTTTCGCAAATTAGGATTGATGAAGTTTTGGATTTGGAGAAATAAATTTGCATTTTTTGGGATTTAATGATTAAATTAAAAACCTTAGCTTTTTGACAAAGGAATATACAGCATATTTAATAGCTACATTAATATAAATCTTAAGATAAGAAAGGAGGGATCTTATTTTTTTATTATTTTAGTCTTGCGCTACACATGAAAACAAATACTAATTTTAACTCAGGAGGATCGTATTATGAAGATACTAGTGATCGGAAGTGGCGGGAGGGAGCATGCTCTCGCATTAAAAATTTCTAAGTCGCCACTTGTTTCACAGGTTTATTGTGCTCCAGGAAACGCGGGCACACGTAAATGCGCAATAAATGTACCAATTCATGCGAACGACATCCCAAATCTTGGCAGATTTGCGAAAAGGGAAAGAATCGATTTGACAGTGGTGGGTCCGGAGAAACCGCTTACGGACGGAATTGTCGACATGTTTGAAGTCAGCACACCCCCGCCAAAGGC
>DCUU01000006.1 GCA_002328565.1 Candidatus Moranbacteria bacterium UBA2206 | reverse complement strand
TGCAATGTCTCTATGAATGGGATTTCAATAAAAAAGATAATTCCAAGGTAGAGGAGATAATTTCAAAAAATATCAAAGAGTTTGGCCCTGGTATGGACGAAACTGATTTTTTGCATTCTTTAGTGGAAAATATAATAAAAAATGTCGATAAAATTGACCCACTGATTGAAAAATGCGCTCCAGAGTGGCCACTTGATCAAGTGACGATAGTTGATCGCAATATTTTGCGTTTGGGAATTTACGAACTTCTATTTGGCAGTTATGAAGAAGTGCCACCAAAAGTAGCGATTAACGAATCGATTGAATTGGCGAAATCTTTTGGCGGAGAATCTTCCGGAAGGTTTGTCAATGGTGTGCTTGGTACAATATATCGAGAACTGGGAGAACCACTTAAAAATGATGTTTCAAAAAAAGATAAGGCAACTAAAAATAAAGAAAACGCATGATAGAAGAATTGGCCAAAAAAATTGGCGTTAAATTTAATGATATAGATATCCTAAAACAAGCGATGACACATCGCTCCTATCTCAATGAACATCGAGGTCATAAATTGGAACACAATGAACGCTTGGAATTTTTAGGAGATGCAGTTTTAGAAATTGTTGTGACGGAATATTTATATAAAAATTATTCTAATCAGGAAGGGGAGCTCACTAATTGGCGAGCAGCCTTGGTCAATGGTGAGATGTTGGCGAAAATTTCTAAAAGATTGGGTATTGAAGAATATCTCCTGATGAGTCGCGGAGAAACCAAGGATACCGGACGCGCGCGCCAATATCTTTTGGCTAATGCTTTTGAAGCAATTACAGGTGCAATTTATCTAGATCAAAAAGAAAAAGGCTACAGCGCATGCCAAGAATTTATTATGAAAAATGTGGTGTGTGAATTGCCAAATATCATTGAAAACAAATTGTATATGGATCCGAAATCTCGTTTTCAGGAAGAATCTCAGGACAAGGCGGGTGTTACTCCGTCGTATCGCGTAATTTCCGAATCCGGTCCGGATCATGACAAAAAATTTGTAGTTGGAGTATATTTGGCTGATGAAATGATTGCTAAAGGTGAAGGACAATCCAAACAAGAAGCCCAAAGAAATGCCGCCGAAAAAGGCCTTGAAGTAAAAGGCTGGTAAGAAAATAAAAAAAACAGTGTATCTAAAAAAACTCGAAATTTCAGGTTTTAAGTCTTTTGCGTCGAAAACTACTCTCGACTTTTTAATTGATTCTAAAAATGGAACTAATCAAGGTATTACAGCAATCGTTGGTCCAAATGGTTCGGGCAAATCCAATATTGCGGATGCACTTCGCTGGGTGATGGGGGAGCAGTCAATGAAAAATTTGCGGGGAAAAAAATCCGAAGACATTATCTTCGCAGGAAGTGGAAAAAAAGCTCGACTTGGAAGCGCTTACGTCACGCTATATTTGGACAATAGCGACAAAAGAATTCCTTTGGAATTTGAAGAAGTCTCAGTGACGAGAAAAATTTTCCGTTCCGGCGAAAGTGAATATTTGATTAATGGTTCTCGAGTTCGCTTGCAAGACATTGTGGATATTCTAGCCAAAGCGGGAGTGGGCAAAGAAAGTTATGCTGTGGTCAATCAAGGAATGGCTGATTCAGTGCTTAACGCTACGCCATTTGAGCGAAGATCAGTCATCGAAGATGCGGCTGGCGTGAAACAATATCAGATAAAAAAAGAAAGATCTCTTCGTAAGCTTGATTCTACGCGTCAAAATTTACAGAGAGCTAATGAGTTGATGGAAGAGATAAAACCGCATTTGCGAATGCTAAAGAGACAGGCGGATAAGGCGGCTGAAAGCGAGGGAGTATCGACAGAACTTTCAAATAAACAAATCAAATTATTTTCCTATTTATGGCATAATTTTCAACGCGAGAGAAATCGATTAAATGAAGAAAAAGAAGAATCTGGCAGAATTCTCATTAATATGCAAAGAGAAGTAGACAAGCTCACCGATGAAATTGGCAATCAGTCAAAGGAGGAAAAAAATGAAGTAAATGAAGTGAAACATATTGAATTAGAAAATAAACAAAGAGAACAAAGAAATAAACTGAATCAATTAGAAAGAGAACTTATCATAACTGAAGGTCGGGTTGAAATTGAAAAAGAAAAACAAAAGAATGTTGAAATGATTAAAGAGGCGGAAATAAGTTTGCCAAGGGAACAGTTGGTGGACAAGATTTATATAAAAGAAAGCTTAGAAGAGATTAAAAAAGACCAAGAAAAGCTGATTGAGAGAATTGAGAAAGCGGAAAGGATGGAGGATTTACAGGATATAAAAGAATTCGCCAGAGTTATCGCACAGCGACTATATGATTTGAAAATAGAAATTGAAAAAGGAAAAAAAGAAACTGTGCCCGTGGATGTTCCTAAAATAGTGGTAGAAAAAAAACCAGTTGAGAAAATTGAGTCAAAAATTCTCATTGAACTGCAAGAAAAAATAATAAAAATTAGAGAAGATATCAAAAAAGCTCAGGAAGAGTTGTTGTTGGTTGACAAAGAAATGCAAGATGAAATTTTGCTGGACCGAGAAAAAAGAAGGAAATTTTTTGAAATTGAAGGAAAATTAAGGATAAAACAAGATGAGCTAAATAAACTCAAGGATAAATTTAATGATTCTAAAATTGCTCTAGCCAGGGTGGAAGTGCGCGAAGAAGATTTGAAAAATCAGATAAAAATTGAATTGAGAAAAGAAGTGGAGGAACTAAGTCCTGTCGAAGGAGAAATAAATCGAGAAGCTCTAGAAAATGAGATATATAAATTAAAAATAAAAATGGAACAAATCGGGGGAATTGATCCGATGGTTATTGATGAATATAATGAAACTCAAAAACGTTTTGAATTTTTAGAGGGTGAATCAAAAGACTTGGAAGACGCAATCGTGTCTCTTCGAGAAGTGATAAAAGAGATGGATCAAAAAATTGAAGTGAAATTTGCGACTACCTATGAAGAAATAAACAAAGAATTTTCTAAATATTTCAGAATAATTTTCGGCGGAGGAACTGCTCATTTAACTAAACTCAAAATTCAAACTTCTAGACGAAAAGCCAAAGAGGATTTAGTAGAAGAAGAGACTGAAAATAAGAATGAAAAAGAGGAGGCAAAAGAAGAGGGGAATATTCAGGAAGAAAGAAGCGAAATCGGAATTGATATCTCAGCTTGTCCACCAGGCAAGAGGATCGCCAATCTCTCAATGCTTTCTGGTGGCGAAAGATCACTTACATCCTTGGCACTTTTATTTGCGATAATTTCTCATAATCCACCACCTTTTGCAATTTTAGACGAAGTGGAGGCAGCCTTAGATGAAGCCAACTCGCGTCGTTTTAGTCGAATTCTCACTGAACTTTCCGACAGAACCCAATTTGTCACAATCACTCACAATCGCGAAACTATGCGGCAAGCCTCGCTTCTCTACGGCGTCACTATGGGCGAAGAAGGCATCTCAAAACTTCTCTCAGTAAAATTAGACCAAATTGGGCAGGGAGGGAAGATTATAGCTAAATAGTTAAGGGTTATTGACAACTAGGAATAATTCCTATATCCTATATAAGTAATTGATTTGACCCGAGTATAACTTGGTTTATGCTTATTTTATTATTATGTTAACTATACGATTAGCCAGAGTTGGAAAAACGAATAAAGCTCAATATAAGATAGTTTTACAAGATAAAACAGTCGCTCCAGGAGGGCGTCACGTTGAAATTTTGGGTGCTTATGATCCGCATTCAAAGCAAGCTGTGCTGAAAGAAGAGAAAATCAAGGAATGGATTTCTAAGGGCGCTCAACTTTCTGATACAGTGCATAATCTATTGGTGAGAAAAAAAGTTATAACGGACAAGAAAAGAATAGTTAAGTTACCAGAAGTGAAAATTGCAGAAGTTGCAGGAGTTCCAGCAACTGAAGCTAAACCAGAAGAAATTAAAGTTGAAGAGCCTAAGACAGAAGAAGCCAAACCAGAAGAAGTGAAGGCTGAAGAAGCTTCAAAGGAAGAAGTTAAAGCAGAATAATTGAAAAGTTTATAGATATATTTTCCGCAGACCATAGGCAAAAAAGTAAGCCCTATGTAGGAAATAAAAATAGTTTATTTTTATTTTGGTCGACTGCGGGAAAGCAGTCGTTTTTTAATGTAAATTTATGCAAACAAGATTACAAAAAGAAGAATTAGTAAAATCTCTTGCTTCGAAGCTAAAAGATTCAAAGGCAGTGGTTTTCTCTGATTTCAAGGGACTGGCTGTTAAGGATATGACAGTGCTTCGAAACGAGCTCCGTGAGAAAGGTATTGATTTCAAAGTGCTCAAAAAAACTTTGATTTCTATCGCGCTTAAGGACGCTGGAATCGAAATGGATTTGAAAAAAATGGAAGGACAAATTGCCATCGCTGTTTCGCAAGGGGACGAAGTGGAAGCTGCTAAGATCATCGCCAAGATGGCTAAGGTCAATGAAAATTTGAAAATTGCTGGAGGAATTTTGGGTAAAAAAATTCTTTCTACAGAAGAAGTAATGGCACTTTCTAAATTGCCAAGCAAGGACGAACTTTTGGCGAAACTAGTTGGAACACTTAATGCTCCTGTTTCAGGATTTGTAAATGTTTTGGCTGGCAATATTCGAGGCTTAGTGCAAGTTTTGAAAGCTGTAAGTGAGGTTAAGTAAATTAATTTTAAAAAGTTTCATAGGACATATAAGACCTATAAGACTTGTATAACAACATGACAGAAGAAAAAAAAGAAGAAGTAGTTGTTCCAGAAAAATTTAAGACACTTGTTAGCGAAATTGAAAAAATGAGTGTTTTAGATCTTTCAGAGCTCGTGAAGGTTTTAGAAGAAAAATTTGGCGTATCAGCTGCTGCTCCAATGATGATGGGAGCTGCTCCAGCTGCTGCCGGAGAAGCTGCTGCGGTTGAAGAAAAGAGTGAATTTGATGTTGAAGTAACAGCTAGTGGAGCTTCAAAAATCAATGTAATTAAGGCCGTTCGGGAAATAACTGGGCTTGGACTTAAGGATGCCAAGGATTTGGTAGACGCTGCTCCAAAGGTTATCAAAGAAAAAGTTTCTAAAGCTGAAGCGGAGGATATGAAAAAGAAACTAGAAACTGCCGGTGCAACTGTAACTCTAAAATAATTCCTCGAATTTTTTTGGAAAGAATTTTTAAACCCCGCCAATTGGCGGGGTTTTTTGATGTAAGTTATTGCTTTCCCTTGTTTTTTCTTTAGTTTATCGCTATTCTAAATATAAGGAGAAATTAAGTTAAGATTTTATGGAAGAAAAAAAAGATAATCAAAATCAAATTGGGAATAATAACTTTTTCACTCTTTCTGAGTTTCGTCATGAAATTGGTGTTCCGCTTGTCCTAGCTAAAAAATTGATCTTGTGGGGTGAGATTAAGGCGGTGCGAGCGGTTGATGGAACTTTACGAATTAGCAGTTTAGAAGTAGCAATCGCTAAAAAGTTATTGGAAAATAGATGGAAGAAAACTAAATATTTTTTTCGAGCGCTGGGTCCGGGTCTAATTACGGGAGTTTCAGATGATGACCCATCGGGCATTGGGACGTATTCTTCTGTCGGAGCTCAATTCGGCTTCTCTATCCTTTGGATGGCAGCTTGGCTTTTGCCAGTGATGTTTGCTGTGCAAGAGGTGTGTGCACGAATCGGTCTGGTGACCAATCAAGGTTTGACCGGAGTGTTAGCAAAACATTATCGAAAAAGAATTGTAGCAGTGGCGGTTTTACTTTTGATTGTTGCGAATGTGATAAACATTGGCGCTGATTTGGGTGCGATGGCTTCAGTTTTTTCTATGCTCACGCATATTAATTTTTATATCGTAGCGCTTTTTTTCGCTATCCTTACTATCATCATGGAAATTTTTATCGGGTATTACTATTATGTTAAATTTCTGAAGTGGCTCACAATTTCTGTTTTAGCCTATATCATCACAGGAATAATTATCCATCCTGACTGGTTGACTGTTTTGCATTGGACATTTCTACCGGAGATTGAATTTAGTAAGGAATATATTTTTGCTATGGTAGCAGTTTTTGGTACAACAATCACTCCCTATCTATTTTTTTGGCAAGCATCTGAGGAGGTGGAGGAAAACAAGATAGCGCATAAATTGCTGGGCGGAAGAAAAAATACTTCTTTGCATTTCAGAATTGCTCGTATGCGAACTGATGTTGGAACGGGAATGGTTCTGGCAAATGTTGTTTTTTTCTTCATCGTTTTGACAGCCGCCAACACTTTTTTTGCTAATGGAATAACTGATATAAAATCAGCAGAGCAGGCAGCTATGGCACTACGCCCGCTGGCTGGAAACTATGCCTATTTACTTTTTGCTATGGGAATTATTGGCACAGGGCTCTTGGCCGTTCCAATTCTAGCCGGTTCTAGTGCTTATGCTATCGCCGAATTGTTAAAATGGCACGAAGGATTGAATTTGAAATTTAACCAAGCCAGAGGCTTCTATCTTGTAATCGCGGTGTCGATTCTTGTTGGTCTTTCGCTTAACTTTTTTCAAATAAATCCAATCATGGCGCTCTATTACTCAGCTTTTATAAATGGAATCATCGCTTTGCCACTGCTTATCATTATTATGATTGTGGGCGATGATAAGAAAATTATGGGCAAAGAAACTAATCCTAAGTGGGTGAAATTTTTTGGCTGGCTGGCAATTGTTTTTATAGCTATTTTGATACTAACTTCAATTATTTTATATTTTTGATAAACATGAAGAAAAAAAAGAAGAAAATTTCTAAAAAGAAGATTTTTTCACCTGAAAAAATAAATAAACTTCAAAAAAATAGTGTTTTTTTATTTGGAAAATTTTTGGATAAATTTAAATCTACAGGCAATACAAAATCATCTAAAAAGAAAGATGTTTTACAGTCGAATAACAAAAGGATTATTAGAATTTTTTCATATATTTTTTTATCTGCAATTATTATTATCTTATTTCTTATATCCTATATTTATTTTTTCGCTACTCCGAAAGCCAAGGAATTACCAAATCGGATGTCAAAAGGTACAACGATTATTTATGACCGAACAGGGGAGCACATTCTCTATGAAATTTATGGCGAAGAAAATAAAAGAATTCTCTTGCATGACCAAATCCCTGATACTATTCGTGTCGCCACCATAATCTCAGAGGATGCTTCTTTCTATGATCATATGGGAATTGATGTTCCTTCAATTTTACGGGCCTTAGAAATTAATATAAGAAATAAGCAATTTCAACAGGGCGGTTCAACAATCACCCAACAATTAGCTAGGAATGTTTTCTTGGATCGAGACAAAAACCTAAAAAGAAAAATTCTAGAATTATTCATTGCTCTAAAATTGGAATTTAAATTTAGTAAGGACGAAATTCTAGATTTCTATTTGAATCAAATCCCTTATGGTTCAAATGCTTATGGCATTGAATCTGCTTCTCAAACTTTTTTTGGGAAAAATGCTATTGATTTATCTTTAGACGAAGCGGCACTTTTGGCATCACTCCCCAAGGCAACAACTTTTTATTCTCCCTATGGGAACAATCAAAGAGCTCTGATTGATAGGCAAAAAAATATTCTCAAGCAAGCAGTTAAACTTGGTTTGGCGGATGAAAAAATAGTCGAGAGGGCGCTAGAAATTGATACTTTGAAAAAAATTATACCACCCAAAGACAATATCGAAGCCCCGCATTTTGTTTTTTATGTCAAGGAGTTTCTAGAAAAAGAATATGAAGATTTAGATTTGGAAACGGAAGGTTTGAAAATTTATACTACGCTTGATTATGATATGCAAAGAAGAGCTGAGGAATCAGTGCGTCAAGGCGTGGAAAACAACAAGAAATATGGGGCAAACAACGCTTCATTAGTTGCAATTTCTCCTAAAACAGGGGAGCTCCTCGCAATGGTGGGAAGCAAGGATTATTTTGATTCATCAATTGACGGGCAAGTAAATATTGCGACCAGTCCTCGCCAACCAGGGTCGTCATTTAAGCCGTTTGCTTATGCCAAGGCTTTTGAAAAAGGTTATCAACCGGAAACATTAATTTGGGATGCGCCGACAAATTTTGGTCCAGATGGGTCGGGCAAAAATTATATACCAAATAATTATAATGGAAATTTTAGTGGACTCGTTTCTATGCGTCAGGCCTTGTCATCATCGCTTAATATTCCCGCGGTCAAAACTCTGTATCTAGCCGGAATAAATGAAACGATAGATTTGGCTGAGCGCTTGGGAATTTCCACGTTGGAAGATAGAAATCGTTTTGGCCTCTCACTTGTTCTGGGTGGTGGAGAAGTGAAACTGCTTGAAATGACTTCGGCTTTTTCAGTTTTTGCTAATGATGGAGAAAAAAGCCAACTCAAAGTTATTCAAAAAATTACTGATCAGAAAGGGAATATTAAAAAAGAATATTCCAATGAAAGTAAAAATGTTTTAGACAAGGAAGTTGCTAGAAAAATAAATTCTATTCTTTCGGACAATTCTGCTAGGTCGGCTGTTTTTGGCAGTAACACCCCGTTGGCGTTTAATGATTATGCGGTGGCGGCAAAAACCGGAACAACTCAAGAATTTCGCGACGCCTGGACTGTTGGTTATACGCCCAATATTTCCGTTGGAGTCTGGGTCGGCAACAATGATAACACTCCTATGAAATCCAGCTCGGACGGAATTTTTGTGGCCGCACCTATTTGGAGAAATTTCTTGAATAAAGAATTGCCTAATTTTCCCAAGGAAAATTTTGGTTCGTATGAAAAAATTGTTTCTTCAAAACCGATGATTACGGGAAATGTTTCCGGAGAAATTAAATATTTCAAAATAGCTTCTGGCAATGAAATTTCTCAAAATAAACTGAAAAAATATAAAGCTTCCGAGATACGCCAGCAAATCGAACCAGAAAGACATTCTTTGCTTTACTATGTCAACAAAGACTTTCCACTTGGCTCAGAACTTCCAAACTACAGCGACCCAATGTTTGTTCGTTGGGAAAAGGGGATAAACCAAGATTTTTCCGGAGAAATTTTTAATCTCAATATCGCAGAATAAAAATATAAGTATTTTTGGCGTCTTAGTGACAAAAATTTCTATGTTGACATAACTTCTCGAAAGTGGCAATATAGTATATTGATCTTTTAAAAAAGAATATTCTAACCATATAAGGAGATTATCTTGTGAGAAAAATTATTGCGCGTGCAAAAAATTGGATTTTGGGATCTCTTCCTGCATTTAAAGGAAGAAATTATCGGCTCCATGTTTTGGGGCAGATAATATCATCTTCTGGCACATGGCTCCAGAATGTGGTTATGGGCTGGTATGCCTGGGAGTTGACCAAATCGGCAACTCTAACTGCTATAATCATAGCGTTGCCACGTTGTGTTAGTGCCGGCCTGACAATATTTGGAGGAATATTGTCAGATAAATTTGATAAGCGTAGCTTGCTGTACGCCACTAGTTTTTTTGGTATGGTGCAAGCAATGGTTCTTGGCTATCTAGCAATTAATCAACTCAAGCAAGTTGAAGTTGTTATAGCTCTTTCTTTTTGCTTAGGACTGATAAATGCCGTTGACGGACCAGCTCGTCATTCTTTTCTGACTGAGATTGTCAGCTATAGAGAAATTAGGCAAGCGAGTTCGTTTAATTCGGCAATCGGCCAATCATCTCAGTTTGTTGGCTCTATTCTTGGTATATTGCTGTTTGATTCTATTGGGATAGGTTGGACTTTTGTTCTGAACGGTTTTTCGTTCATGGCTTTGATTTTTATGCTTTGGATGATTAGGATCGATAAAAAGCCGAAGCAGAGAAAACATCAAGATTCCTCATTACGAATGTTTAGTGAGGGTGTAAAATATGTCTTTTCCCAGTCAAGAATTCTCACCTGTTTAATGCTCATCGGAAGTCTAAATTTTTTTGGTTTCTCCTACCGAGGAATACTCCCTATTATATCCGAGCAAATTTTTCATGCCGGATCGGGATATTATTCAGGTTTCATGGCTTGTGCTGGAGCGGGTGCTTTTTTTGGGTCTTTTATATCTTCAGCAAAATCCGAAAAAGCATTCACGATTTTCGTTGTTTATGGAAGTGTAATTATAGGCTTCGCTTTGATTGCATTTTCTATGGCACACGTTCTATTTTTAGGCATGGTACTTATGTTTGTGATAGGTTTCGGCTTAACTTTAAGCGCTTCTAGTGTCAGAGGCGAATGTCAAGAACTAATGTCAGCCGATATGCGAGGCAGAGTAAATGGTTTCGTTATGATGTGTGCTCTTGGTGGCACAGGTTTCGGCGGAATATTCACTGGAAAATTGACAGAGATGCTTGGTTGTCAATTAGCCTTGGCAATAAACGGAGTCGCACTTATAATTATTGCTCTTGTGGTTTTTTTATATGAAAAAGTCAGAAGAAAATAAAGGAGAAAAATACAAGCCCTTTCCGGTTTTATCGGAAAGGGCTTTTTAAATTTTATTTTTTCTCAAAAAAAGCATAAAAATAGTGAATGCAAGTTTTTTATGCTTGTCTGATTTTATGTTTGAAGTTCTCCCCCTTTTTAATCGTTCAATTCAAACCCATGCGAATTGCCAAAATGGATGAAGCCTTGAAAATCTAGAATAGTTTTTTCGATTGTGCAGTCGGTAAAATGTGCGCTGGCAATTGTCGCGCCGGTAAAATTTACTTTCTTGAGAATGCATTTTTCAAAGCCGGCTTTTTCTAGTTTGGAGTTTTTGAAACTAACTCCAGTTAAATCACAAAGAAAAAATATACTGCCTGATAAATTGGTTTCTTCGAATTTGCAAGAGATGAGAGAGAATTTTTTGGCTGACAAGTCATTCTTTCCTGGGCGTTTTTCAAAAACACAATTTTGCATCATAGCACCAGAAAAATCACAATCGCTGAATTTGACCGCCAAGAAATTTAGGTTGCTTAGTTTACTTTCGGGAAATGAGCAGTTGGCAAAACCAGTGCTTTCACAATTGATGGAGGAAAGATCACAGGCCGTAAATGTGCAATTATTAAAAGTGGTGAATTTCAAGTTGATCTTGGGAAAGGCGCACCCAGAAAACTGACAATCCGAAAAATGCTCCCCGCGAAGTTCTTTTTCTTCAAAAATTTTGTTTTTATAATGCATGGGGTTTATTTTCGGATTATGTATTTAGTTTATTTGAATATACGATAAAATTTGATTTTTGTCCAAAGATAAGGCAGGGGAGAGTAAAATTGAAAAATAAAAAAGGGGTATGCAACGTGTGCATACCCCTATAGATTGGGTACTCGGCTATTTTATTCAGTCTTAGTCTTGACTGTTTCATGGATTCTGCTCTATTTTTCGCCATCCAAAAGAATTCCTGACCGAATCCACGATGTACTTTAAATCAGGATTCATTCAGATGGCTAGTGCTCGCAAAAAAATGTTATTAATTAATTAAATTGTTAAAGAACTAACGACGATCAGTTGCATTCGCAACTCTTATCCTTCGCCAACTTAGGTGTTGGGTGTTGGCCGAAGTTTCGATTGAATTTCAAATTTCATCCTGTTTGCGAGCACAACTGTTCATGCCAGGACTATTTTTCGAAAAACCTTCGAAGCGACAAAAATTGTAAACCAACCAATCGTACACTACAGTATACACTATCTGTAGAATTTGTCAAGAGCTGGGACATCGATTTAGGTAAAATAAGCAAAAAATGGCTAATTAGAGCCATTTTTTAGTAAAAGTATTTTTTTGTTTAATTTTTTTACGTAATTTTTGAATATTGTTGGGGAGGAAGGTATCCTTCGCCTTTCAGGCTACGGACTACCTGGGTATCCGTCCCATAGAAAAATCCTTCTCTAAAGCTACGGAGACGAATCGCTTATATGCAAATGATTTTCCTGATCCAGTTTTTAAATATTGTTCAAATTTTCTAGCTTGCTTTTCTGTTTCAAAAGCACAATACCAAACTAATCTCCAAGGTAAATGTGGTTTAGTTGATTTTACCTTTCCAGTATTATACAACCTCAATCTTTCTTTTAAATTATTTGTTGATCCGAAATAAAAAATATGAGATTTCGGACTTAATAAAATATAGCAATAAAACATGTGTTTATATTCTATAATTTGAAGTGATTGATTGTTTACAATTCCGTATATTTTGAAATTGATTGTTTACAATTCCGTAGCTTTAGCGAAGGATTGTTGCGGTTGTGGGATGAAGTGGGAACTTATCTCGCCACTGTCCATATTAGCACAAATTCCGCAAAGTGTTGATTTTTTATCAAATATAAGGCAGAATAGAAATACAACTGAATTGGCCTAAACCTCGCTTTTAGTGAGGCATGGCTAGAAATCCATGAACATAGTAACGGTCTTCTGATCGGTATCATGTTCATGGTCATATCTCGAAAGGGATATGGGGATTCGCAAGAGTTCCGCCGACGGGAGACCTTTTTTGTATCCAAAAATTTTAATAAACTTTAATAAAAAATATGTCAAAAATAGAAATTACATTTTTAATGATTGCAGAACCATTTTGGGGAGTTTTTAAAATGTTCTTGCCGTATATTGCAGTTATTATTTTGATTAGGATTGCGTTTGTATTTTTTAAGAGACGAAAAGCAAAAAGAAAGCGGGAGTTTGACAAAAATTAATTTTTGCTATAGCCTATAATCGGAAACTTAAAAATCTCATACTCCTGCATGCGATAGCAAAAAAACTAATAGTCGCCTCGCTATCGTGTGTTATGTACTTAGGCTTGGATTGCTATAGGCAATCTGCCACTTATAATATATTTCGGGGCGCTACATTAAATTAGGAAAAACTCGTTCGGATTGAACGTTCCTCATTGATGTAGCCTAAATTTTAGATACTTTTAAGAGACCAACCTCAATCTGACGGTTGGTTTTTTTGTTTCCCAAAATTTTTAATTTTTGGGGAATGCAATATAAATTTAGCCAAAACTTAAGAGAACGAATCAAAAAGTACTTTTTAAAGCGCCATTCTTTGATTATTTCGGATGAACAAGCGGATGAATATCTCGATTCATTGGCTGATTTATTCATGGTTTTTAGTTCTATGCGGGAGTGATCCTTTTTCGCCGACAGGCGAAAAAGAGCGCTCCGCATTACTTAACTTGATTATATGCACACATCTACGGGAAAATATACAGAAATTATCACTGAAAGATTAGTCATTTCAGGCTTTGAAATAGAACAATATCAGTATAAGGAAAAACCAGTTATCAGAAATTACAAACGCAGAAAAAGAAAAGAAAAAAATAATGGAGATAACCAAAACAAACAAATCAAGAAAACAGATTTTGCGATAAATAGAACTCGTAGAGAAATTCGGCGATTGGTAAATTCAAATAATAATCTTATGAAATTTTTAACGCTAACAACCAAGATAACTGGAATAAAAAAAGCCAACAGATTTTTTAATCTTTTTACGCAACGGATGAAAAATCGTTTTCCTGAATTTCAATATTTGGCAGTTATTGAATTTCAAAGTGACATTGATTTTTTCGGCATAGTGAAGCCTGACGGCGGTGCGGTGCACTATCATTTGCTTTGCAATTTGCGATATGTAAAAAGCGAAGAAATCTCAAAGATTTGGAAGCACGGATTTATAAAAATAAAGCGAGTGAGCCACGTTGATAATTTAGGTCGCTATTTGTCAAAGTATCTGCAAAAAGATATGTTTGACGAAAGGATGTTCGGAAAAAAGAAATTTTTTTGTTCCCAAGATCTAAAAAGGCCGACCGAGATAACTAACAGTGAAGCTCAATTTTTTGTGAGAAACAATTCAGAAAATCTAAAAATCACTTGGGAGGCAACTTTCAAAGATGATTATCGGGGTGAGATTTTATACAAAATTTTCCATTTGAAAAATCGCCAGTTCTTGCCAGTATCAAATAATTCGAGTATTTTATGAGATATGAAATATATTCTTTACGCTAGAAAATCTACTGAACAAGAAGAACGGCAAGCGATGTCGATTGAATCGCAAATAAGCGAGCTTTTGCGAATGGCGGAAAGGTTTGATTTTAAGATTGAAAAAATTTACAAAGAAAGTATGTCGGCTAAAAAACAAGGCCGGCCGATTTTTAATTCTATGCTGAAATATATCGGCAAGCAAAAAGATTGCGTGGTGTTGGCGTGGAAAGTCGACAGGCTTACAAGAAATATTTCGGACGGAGCGAAAATTACCGAACTTTTAGAAAATGGAAATATTAAAGAAATCAGGACGATTGATAAAGTTATCACGGATAATCCGTCTGATAAGTTTATGCTCATAATGGATTTCGGTGTCGGTAAAAAATATTCCGATGATTTGAGCGTGAACGTTAAGCGAGGAAACAGGGCGAAATTGGAAAAGGGCGGTTGGCCGAGTATGGCACCTCTTGGGTATCTAAATAACAAAGTGGATAAAACTATCTCGCTTGATCCGCTTCGCGCGCCTTTTGTTCGCAAGATGTTTGAGTTGTATATCACGGGAAGTTATAGCATAAAAGACATTGCCAATATTTTATATTCTCAAGGTTTTCGCAGTCGGACAGGTTACAAGGTTCACAAAAACCAAATTCATAAAATTCTTCGCAATCCATTTTACTACGGCATAATGGTGCGAGACGGAAAATATTATCCAGGGAGCCACGAACAAGTGATTTCCAAACAAATCTTTGAAGACGCTCAAAACGTTCTACTTGGCAACACGCATAGCAAAAAGCAAAAACTCTTTTTCCCTTATAGGGGATTTCTTCGTTGTCGAAGTTGCGGTTGTGCTTTGACTGCCAGCGTTAAAAAGGGGCACCATTATTACTATTGCACGAATGGCAAGGGGCATTGTGAGGAACATAAAAAATATATGCGGGCAGAATACTTAGAGGGCATCGTGGCGACCGTACTAGACGAGATTCATTTTGACGAGGAAATTATCGAAATTGCTTATGAGGCTAAAAAGGAAAAAATTAAGAATAATGAAAACTACCAAGACAACGCCAAGGAGAATATCGTGAGACAGCTTGAATCAATCGCCAAGAAGCAGTCAAGGCTATTGGATAACCAGTTGGCCGAACTTATCACGGACGAGGTTTACGGGGCAAAAATAAAAGAATTGAACAATCAAGAAATTGCACTAAAACAACAATTGGAAAAAATTAATAAAACCAATAATAGGGGTTTTGATACTTTGGAACAGATAAAAGAAGTCTTTTTAACAGCTAATAGAGCCAAAAAAGAATTTCTTGAAGCTGAAAATTTCAAAAAGCGTAAAGTATTGGAAAAGCTACTTTGGAACCTTGAAATTGGCAACCGAGAAATCGCTTATGCAAGCTACAAAATGCCATACGAGGCATTAAAAAAATCACCCAAAAATGGCGATTTTTCAAATATGTTGGGAGTTGAGGATAGTTTTGGGTACCAGTTTAGTTTAACATATCGCTGGATTTTGGAAAATCGGGAGTTGGCGGAAATAGAAATGGACAGAGTTAGGGAGCTTTTGAAACTAACAGTCTAGATACTTGGAAACGGCCGACCCTCTTTTCTAGCTATTTCAACAATTGAAGCATGGGATATTCTAAGCCAAAGACCTAGAAAATTAGAAAACTTATCAGGGTCAACAAGTATTTTTGCGCCTCTAGTAAAATACTCCATTTCTTTTGTTACATAATGTGTATTTGCAATTCTTATCATCTCCTTATCCTTTAACTTCCAGCGGACCTTTGTTTTTTCGTTCTTTTCGAGCTCGTTGGCTATTTTTTCCAGATCATGGCCAAATTTTTGAAGTTGTTCCACGCTATATCCAACTTCTCTAAGCATTGCTTTCATGCTTAATTCAAAAGAATGACAAAGCAAATAATAACGCACTTGTACAGCGTTATTCTTTTGGGAGGTTATCAGGTTGTAAGCCTGAAAGAAATCGTCGGCGTATCTATGCAGACCGCGCGAAGAAACTCTATCTTCGGTATGTGGATTGTTTTTGTTCATCATTTATTTTTGATTTATCATTGAAAACAAATTGCACTCACATTAGAAATGCAATAATGTGATTAAAAAAATTTTATTTTTTAGAAAAATGCTTATTGTAATCATTATTTATCAACATATCTGATATAACATGCATCCAAATAGCTGTTATGGCTGAATAATTGAAAATCAATTGCTTTCCGCTTTCACGGCATCTTTCCTTAACTTTTTTATCAGAATGACAAAAGGTAAATTCTACAAACAATTCTTCTTTTTCCAGCCAAGCCCTGACAAGAGGCGTTCCCATTTTTATTGAATCTCTGATGGATTTAAGTTTTTCAAAACCGCTATCTTTATTTATAAAATCAATAAAGTTTGATTTCATTTTTAATTCTGATTTTTTAACTTTTATGTTTTTTATAAATTTTCTAAAACTAGTCGGTTGTTTTTTTCCAGTCTCTTTTTCTATAAGCAAGCAAAAATAATCATATAAAGTCCTAAGATACATAAAATATAATTCCACGAGCATCGCAAAATATTCCGCTTCAACTATATCTAAACCCCTTCTCTTTTTCGAGGACAAGCCGTAAATAGTGTCTGAAAGTAATGCGACTCTAAAAAGTCTTTGTTTTAATTGATAATAAAATTTATCATTATCAGATTTTTCCTTAATAAAAATACCAAGCTTGTTATTGAGAATATATTTACCAGCAGTGCCGATAGGAAAACTAGAATCTATTTCTATCATAATAATTAAATTTAAAAACAAATCGCTCTTATGTTTGAAATGTAAGAAGTGATTTTGAAGATTTAGGCGAACGGTGGTTTTATAATTTCAAACTGCATTCTTGTAATCCATTTGTCGGCTATAGTTTTTATTTTAGAAACTTCTTTATACATAATATTTAAGTTGAAATCCTTATTTACAAAAGTAAAGGTATTATCTGTTGGGTCATAGTGATTTACTAAGATCATATCATTACTTTGAATAGCTGACTTTGGTCCGATATTGTATGTTCCAATACTAGAATTATCTTTTTTATTTTTTATCCATTTCTTAAGCTCTTTATCATAATGCTCTAAACAGTTTCTAAATTTACGCTTATGGATATTTGAATTTTTTGAAACTCCTAAAATACCTCCGATTGTTTTTGATGGATTTTCGTCATCAATAGCTTTAAGCATTTTTGAAACATTAGCACAATGAGATAAAAAAGAATGAATAGATGAAAAAACCGCATCTGTTCCTTTTGTAGCTTTCGGATCAATATTTCTATACGCAATTTCAGCAAAGTGTGCTTGAGTGGATATTTCTCTAATAGACATTATAATCCAAAAATCTTTAATTGTTTCTTTTTCCATGGTTATTTTTTATATTTTACATTCAATTTTTCAAATCATTTTTTATTAAAAATTTTTCGGCGGGACGGCGGGATTATTTAATATTAAGTTTTTCTCCTCTTTTTTCAAATGCCTCTTTTCCACCTTCAAGTTTCAGCAGTTCTTCTCTATTTTTTGTGTACTCAATTGTCGTTTCAATAACTTCTGTTTGTCCAGATTCATTTTTTAAAATGAAAATTTTCTCTGCATCTCCATTGATTACAAAATTGGCATTATGCGTAGCAAAAATAATTTGACGATCTGATTTTTTCTCTTTCAATAAAGGCACAAGATAATTCGCAATCAACGAGCTATCAAGATGAGCTTCTGGTTCGTCGATAATTAACGGATAATTTCCGAACAAAAGCAAAATAACAACTACTGCCGTACATCTTTGCCCAAAAGACGCTTGCTCAACATCTCGATCATCATATTTGACCTGAATTATTTTGTTCGATTTTACATCGTACAAATGCTTATCTCTAATTGCTTGGAAAATTTGGAAATTATTTTCATCTTTAAATACCTCGTCAAGAAATTTAATGTATTGTTTATCGTTTTTCTGAGATTGTTTAAAAGCTTTTTTAATATCCTCTAAATTATTTAATGAGAATGTTTTCTTACTATTAGAAATATAATCACACACATATTTTCCTTTTTCAGAATCCTTAAAGGCTTCTTTAAATTTTTCATAAAACTCTTTTGTTAAAATATCCCATGCTCGATTTTCATCAAAAGAGTACTCTAAAGAAATTTTTTTAATATCCTTGCCTTTATTATTCTCAAACTGTGTTTCTAGTAATTCTTGCAATGGGGTGACTATCTTTTCTATTTTCTTCTCATAACCTTTTTTGCTAGTTTTTAAATTTACAACAGTATCGCTAAGAGTTGCTATAATCTTGTTCTTGCCTTCGATTTGAAAATTGATTTGTTTGATTTCTTGTTCTAGGACAATAATTTTTTGAGGAGCTGACTTTATTTGCTCAATATTATCTTCTGAAAAATTTCCCTTATTGAGTAGCTTCTTTAATTTTTCTTCTTGCAATAAAAGACTATCTCTGTAAAATCCCTCCTCTTTTTTAGCTTCATTAAAGTTCCTCTCTTCAAGAATTTCAATCGCTTCTTTTGTCTTACTTATCGCTAAAAAAAATGCATCTCTATACTTTATTTTATCTTCATTTTCATCAAAAACGCGCGAATAGAATTCAATTAGTTCGCTTAATTGTATTTTTAATGAGTATACTTCGGTTGACCATTTTTTGTGAACTTGTATTTTCTGAGTCAATCTTGAGATTGAATCTGTAATTTTCTTATAATCTTCACTCTCAATTATATTCTTGGTATTTTCTAACGATCTTTTTTCTTTTTCTTTTATCTTTTTTTGCACATATAATTCTTGTGAGCTAAAAATCGCTTCGATAATTTTATTTAGATCATTTTGATATTTTAAAATATCATCCTCAAATTTCTGTAAAATCTTACTTGGACCACTCGCTCTGTCATAAATTGCTTGTGTAAATTTTACCTTATCTTTTGCAAAGGTCTCAATTTCGCTTTGCGCGAGGAACTCAAAAATCTCAGTACCACCAAATGAAAAAATTCTACTATCATTTGGATCGAATCCTGACGGAGCTAATCCTTTTTTATCCTTACCATCACCAAACCAAAATAATTTAGAGGAATCTGGATTATTGGAATACAGACCCAAAAAATTCAAAATGGTACTTTTTCCTGACCCTCTACCGCCGATGAAACAATTAAAATATGGGCTTAAGCTATAAGAGCCGTCATTCCCAGCAAAACAAAACTTATCTTCACCAACTTTCGCATCGGCAGAAATTTTTAGAGTAATTGTGTCAATCGTGTTTATCGGCTTTTTTGGTTTTTCCTCGCCAATAAAAATTCTTGTTTCTGGCTCATAAACAATTTGCTTCAATCCTTCAAATGTAGGCTCGGCTTTTATCCAACAATATTTTTCAATCGGTTTTGAATCTTTATCCTTTAGTTTTCCGATTGAATAATCTTGTGAATGAGAATCACTGCCTTTTATACAAGCCTTCTTTCGCAAGAACCAGCCGCGAAATTCATCCTGCGTAAATTTTGCTGTGCCGTCAGCTTTTAATTCTTTCCAAAGAAAAAAATCTATCTGCTTTTGCCTTGAAGAACCTAAAATATCTGCTTTTTTTATATAACTTTCTTTGATCCACTTATCTGATTTTGGGTCAATTTCATCAATCCCGCCATATTCATCATATGGAAGCCATAATAAAAAATTATCTTTAAATTTTATATCTTTATGCAACTCATCCAACAAGGAATCAAGAGAAACTTTTTTATCTTTCAACTTTGACTTATCATCATAATCACTACTGATTTTTGTTCCGTTACTTGTTAGACCCTTAATTAAATTTTCAATATCAGCAATCTTTATTTCGTCATCAAAAATAATATGGAAGTTGAAATGGGTTGTCCCGTTTGTAGTGGTATTTTTGTTTTGCACGCTCTCAGTCATTCTAAATTCAACAACTGGTAAGATTTTTTTACCGCCAATATCTAAATCGCCCTTGTCGATTTTTTCTTTAATTTGTTTGTAGCCTGCTACTGAAAAATAATCATTTATTCCAATAACAGCACAATCGGCATTTTTTAGTTGAGTTTCAAATTGATCCCAAGTACCAGAAAAGCCGTCAGAAGCAGGGCTATGTACATGCAAATCCCATTTTCTCCATTCAGAGCCGATATTTGGTTTTATTACTGGAGTTTTCATAAAAAATTAATTGCAAAGTTTCTGAATCATCCTATCAATATTTTCTTTATGTTCTTCAATTTTATTTTCGTAATCTTTTATCTGTCCCTCTTCTTTTTTTAGAGAGGAAATAATATTTTTTTGCTCAGCAATTGAAGGCAAATAAATTTTTGTCACTTTCAGATCATTTGGTCTTATCCCAGCTTGTGCTGCTCTATTTCCAAGCTGTAAAATTCTATTTTGAATATATGAAGATTTTAACAAATAATAAAGATACTCTTTTAGAATTTTTCCCTCATTAGCAATGGTTTTTAGAAGAGCAACATTGTATGCGCCCTCTAGTCCTGTACAGATGCGTCCCAACGATGCCCCATACCGTGCTATCAGAACATCATCAGTTTTACACAACCGATTTTTTTTTGAAATTGGTATATATGTTTCAATACCATTAGTTCCAAAGTCTCTAATTTGTATAAATTTCACATAGCCCTCTTTTGGTGTATAAATAAACTTTGCTTTTGGTGGCTGACTTCCACCCTCAAAATCACAAACATCACCCAATAATACGAGTGGGTATTTATTATTTTTTGTAATATTTTGTTCAACATATCTTTCACCTGAAAGGCTAAAATCACTTGTTTCTAGAATTTTTGTTTTTTCAACAGTTGTAGCTTGCTCATTAAGGATAAATTTTTCTTTTGAGGAAATTGATTTTTTAAAGTTTTTTATCAAATGAGCAGCTTCGGGCAAATCATTTTTTTCAATTTCTCTTCGGTTTGTGCCAAGATCATAACCATCGTTATCAACTCTTACAAACAAAATTGACTTAGATAATTTTGATATAGTCTTATCCAAAAACAAAATGTATGTTTTTACACCAGAATATGGATTAAACACTCCTGCGGGTAGCGAAACAACCGAATGCAAACCATTTTCTATTAGATTTTTTCTTAAAATTTTTGATGCCGTTGTTATGCCGTTTACAACCCCGTCAGGAACAACAACGCCAGCCCTTCCACCCAAGTTCAGATGCTCAACTATATAATCAACAAATAGTATTTCCGCCCGATTAGCCTTAACTGAAAATCGTTTATGTGGCACAATTCCGCCACTAGGAGACATAAACGGTGGATTGGCGAGAATTACATCAAATGTCTCATCCCAACGCTTTTCACTTGTGAGCGAATCGTACTCATGGATTTTCGGCTCTGGGAATCCGTGCAGATACATATTCACAAGCGCTAATTTTACCATATCGGGCGAAATATCATAGCCCGCAAGATTATTCATCAACTTCAATTTTTCATCAGGCGTAAGCGCTTTTTCTTTGTTCCGTTTCAAAATGTGTTTATATGCTGAAATCAAGAATCCAGCCGTTCCGCAAGCGGGATCGAGAATCGTTTCATTTTTTTTCGGATCAACAACTTCAACAATAAAATCAATGATATGGCGAGGAGTTCGGAATTGTCCAGCGTCGCCTTGGCTTCCGAGAATGGAAAGCAAATATTCAAAAGCATTGCCTAAATTTTCACTGTGTTCATAATTAAATTCGTTGATCTCTTTCAAGAAAAGTGAGAGTGTTCGTGGATCGTTGTATGGCAAAAAAGCGCCTTTGAAAATGTTTCGGAACAATTGCGGAATATGCGGATTTTTTGGCATATTCGTAATTGCCTGAACATAAAGATCGAGGCGGTCTTGTCCTGAAAGTTTGTTGTCCAAAATTTTCGTCCATGAAAATTTTTTCCAATCATTAACGAAAAATTGAGTTTTTAATCCAACCTCTTCGTTTTCCTTATCCATATCATCCATAAACTTATAGATAAGTGCGGTGGTGATTTGTTCAACCTGTGCTTTTGGATCAGGAACTTTACCGACAAGAATTTGTCGAGCAGAATCTAGTTTTCTTTTTGTAGCTTGATCTAACATAATATTTTTATTTCATATAAACATTAACGGGAACATAATCTTTGACATATGTCGGAACAGTTTCACGAAACCCATTCAATTGCTTAAATTCTGCCATTGTAAATCCCGCAAATTCTCTCGGAAATCGTTGATTGTTTATTTCGTTTCTAAAATATTCACTCGAAACATACGCTTTCAGATAGTTTTTGATATGCGGAACATATTTGCTTTCGGGCTTGTAGATTGAAATAAACTTTTCGCATTCTTCTTCCAATTTTTCGTCTTTGGATTTGAAAACATCAATCAAGCCGAAAGCTCGTTCCAAAAATTCACGCCAAGAGATTCGACGATCAAGATTTTCACTCTTGCGGATTTTTTCGAGATTCAAAAATAATTGCGGTTTATCTTCATATTTGTCCCGCATTATTTGCACCGCTTTATCCCACTGCTCGCTTTCAACGGCAGACTTTACTTCGGGATCATTTTGTAATTCTTCGCGGGCTTTTTCAAAAAGTTTGCGATCAACTTTCATTCCTTCAATTCCAACGGGTGTTTCAGTGAGAGATTTTACTTTGTCAGGATTGAAAGTTTCAAATTCGTCAATATCAACGCCAACAGGTCCTTCTCCGCCCGTTCCTTTTTGTTTGATTGGCAATTGCAAAACCTCGTCATAATCAAATTTTTCTTCAAAGTATTCGCAGTTTGCAAAGAAGTCGAAAAATTTGAAATGGTCTTTTGGCTTTTTGTGCTTTTCGCCATATTCGTCGGTATATTCAAAAGTAAATTTTCTTGTTCCTCTTCCTTTAATCTGAATAAAATCAGTCGGCGAAAAGACGGGGCGCATAAGCGCAAGATTCAAAATATCTTGGCAGTCATAGCCCGTTGTCATCATTCCAACAGTTACGCAAATTCTCGTTTTGCTTGATTTGTAGTTCTCTAGAAATTTTGTATGTCCACTTAAATTATTGTTTGCAAAATTAATAGTGAATTGCTGGCTATCGGCAATGTTTGAAGTTATTTGCACGGCAAAATCAGAATTGTATTTGTCAGGCCAAAGCTGGCTTGCCATTTGATTGAAGGTTTGGGTAATTTTTGAAGCGTGCTTTTGGCTAACGCAAAATATAATACTTTTTCCGATTTCACCGCTTATCGGGTCTTTGAGAGAATTTTCGATAAATGTTTGGCAAAAGACACGATTTGTCTTTTCGGAAAAGAATTTCTTTTCAAAATCTTTTTGGAAAAATGTTTCTTCGCTTTCTCCGCCTTCTTCGTCCTCAACCATAACCGCATAACCTTTTTCTGAAAGCAATTCGGTGGTAATGTCGGTTCGTGCGTCCGAAACAATAGGATTGATTAAAAATCCTTCGCGAACGCCGTCAAGCAAGCTAAAACGAAAAGTCGGCTCGCCATTTTTACAGCCAAAAGTCGTGTAAGTATCTAAGAGTTGTCGTCTTTCCCAAGCTCGCGGATCTTTTTGTGATAATTTTTGTGGATCAACATTTTTCAAGTAGTCTTTCGGTGTTGCAGTTAAGCCCAACTTGTAGCCGATAAAGTATTCAAAAACTGCGCGCGAGTTTCCTCCGATTGCTCGATGTGATTCATCAGCAATAACTAAATCAAAATCAGTCGGTGAAAATAGTTTTTTGTATTTATCTTGCGATGAAAGACTTTGAACGGTTGTGATGACCACTTCTGCCTTTTTCCAGTCATCACGATTTTGTTTGTAAATAACAGAGGAAAAATCATTGCTCAAATAGCGGACAAAGTTTTTGTGTGCTTGATCTTCCAATTCCAAACGATCAACTAAAAACAAAATTCTTTTTGCGTTTCCTGTTCGTAGGAATAGCTTAATAACGGCGGCGGAAATAAGAGTTTTCCCTGTGCCGGTTGCCATTTCAAAAAGAAAACGATCATTTCCTGCTTCGGCGGATTTTTGCAAAGCGTGAACAGCTTTTAATTGATACGGTCGTAAAATTCGCAGGTTTTCATCCCAAAGATATTGTTCTCGCGTTTCTTCTTTTTGATAGCGAGGGTCGTCTTTGAAATTCGGGTTTTGTGTAAGAGCGATATAATCTTCTTTGACTTCTTCATCTGCTAAGCGCTGATTGTCTGGCTTGAAATCCTGTCTGTGCTTCAAAGATTCTTGCGTTGGAAATTCCGTAATAATTTCAGGATCGCCCCGTTCCAAATCCCAAAAATAATGAAGATTGCCATTTGAGAGAATAACAAAGCGGGCATTTTCGGTATGGGCGTATTTTCTCGCTTGTTCTTTTCCGTCTAGCGGGTTTTTATCTTCTTTTTTGGCTTCCAAAATAACGAGTGGAAAACCTTTTTCATCAAGCAATAAAAAATCAATAAATCCGTTTTTTGTAGATTCAAAATCTTCTCCAAAAGCGTCAATGTCCTTTTGGGTAAGTTTTACATTTGGTTCAAGTGAAATGTTTGCTTGTCCTTTTTCATTATCAAAAAATCGCCAACCAGATTCTTCAAGTAGTTTGTTTATTTTTATTCTTGCGCTAGCTTCTTTTTGCATAAAATTAACACTTAGAAATTTTTGAAAATTTCCCTTGGTGGATAATGTTTTTTATATTCCTATGGTATCATTAAGTAAGTAATTATTCAATACCCTAAAAATGAATAAAAAGGCAGGGGGTTTGCCAAGAAAAATCAATTCTGATGCACTAAAAAGAGTGAATGAGAGAATCAAGAAAATCCAAAAAGGACAGTTGATTTTTAGCCCGCTTCGTCCAGTTAGAAAATTTATCCAATTAGTTCAACAATCAAACGATTTTTTATTATTTCCTTCACAAGTGATTGGCGGTGGATTAGCAGCTTCTTTTTTGCTCACTGAATTTTCAGATGATCCGATTAAGGCAATTTACATCAAAGATGATGGGGAAGTTATTTCTTTTCTTGGTGTCAACTATTTAGGGCAACCGAGAAAATTAGATTTTCGCGCGATTCAGAGAATAGATCATGGATTCATAAATCCAGAAGGATTTTCTCATGACTGGTATTATGTTTTCGAAAGACTACTTTTTGACTTTATAAACTTAAAAGAAAAGACGGCTCTCAAAAAGTTTATAGAAAAAACTAGCTTTTCAGTTTTTCCCAGTATTGAAGAATTTAATTTTTTGCTTAAAAAATATGGCGATGCCGGAATTGTCGGCATTCCAGCTTTCTATGTGACAAATGACGGAACGCTTCCTGTAACTTGGAAGGAAGAAACAAGTATTGATCGAAAAAAGATTGAAGAAATAAATCTGGATTTTATGTGGAGCAAGAAAGAAAGACTTCTTGATTATGTGAAAAAATACGAAGCTGGCGAACTTATGGCAAACAACATTCTGTTTATAAACGAGCAAATGGAAAATATTTCAGATTCTTTGGTGGACAAAGATGCTTTTTATAAAATCGATATCAATAATAGATCAATTGAAAATATTATTAAAGACACCAGAGGAATTGAAGAAATTATTAGCACTAAGAAATTAAGCGAAACAAATTTCTTGGTTCATTATAGAGTTTATGGCCATTTTGCCGCATGCTGTCTGGAACTATTTTTGAAGATCATGGAAAAACAAAAGATTGCAGTTTGTGCGAATATAATCTGTCAAAGATATTTTATGCCAAAAAGAAAAGGCCAAAAATATTGTGGAAACAAAGAATGCAATAAACAACGAAACGCCCAACGAAGCAAGAAAAGCTTGAATAAAAAGAATAAATAAATTTGAGATAAAAAAATCTCACAGCGAATCTCACAGCTAACGGTGGGATTTTTTGTTGCGAGTAAAATGACTATATAAATATCTAGCCACTCTCTATGGAGCGACAATTTTCCGAAAAATTAATGAAAAAAGCCAAAATCGTCTTGGAGGAAAAATGCGGACGAGTTTTGACTGATGATGAAATTGAAATAATGCTTGATCGTCTTGGCAGACTGGGAATGCTTTTTGTGAAAAGTGTTTTAGATAATCAAATTAAAATTAAAGACTATGAGATCAATTGAAAGGAGATTCAGAAGAATCTCACAAAAAAATCAATATTTGAGCTCGCTAACTTGTTTTAGAAAAGCGATTGAAGGTCAAAAGTTCAAAAAACGCACCCTTTATTTCTGGTTTAATAAACTTGTTGATAAGACTGATTATAACCACAAAGACAAAAGAGTAATTATGCAAGGTTTGGAAAATTTGAAACCACCTTGAGGACTGCACATTTTGAGGGTAAATTTCGCGCTAGCCGAAATAAAAATGCTGGCACATACATTGTAATTATTAAATTAAATTTTATGACTGTAGAGAATAAATATAAGTGGTCTCAACAAAGAGAAGACCGAGCAATAAATCGAGAAATAATTGATGACTTTATTGGATGCAAACATTGCACCATGCTAACAAATCCAAATTATGATTGTGGTAAGTTGAAAGGTTATGATCTTGTTAAGGGTAAGGAGCCACAATGTCATTGCCCAGATTTCATCAACTGTCCGGCGTTCAATCAGTATATGAACCATGAGATATTGCGTAGACGAAGAAAGGTCAAAACTGAAAAAGATGAAATTGAAAACGAGATGAATAATCAATCTAACGACCAACAAAATGGATAAAATAAATTTTGAGGGCAGGGATTTTACTAAACCAGCTCCCGATATCAAACTCTGTCCGTTTTCAAGAGAGCCATGCGGACCGGAGTGCAAACTATATAGGTATAAACCGAAACAAGTAGGCTTTGAATGTCCCTTTCAGGAACTTGTGCCAATCTCTTATGCTTTGCGCCCCCAGAAGCTACCGAAAAAAACTTCGGGCTAGCAAAAGAAAAAGAAGCAAAAAGAAAAGATAGATAACCTATATATAGGTTCTCCCTCTCTTTTCTTTAAACGCTTCGAAATGTCTAGTCTATCTTATCTAGTGAATCTATCCGAAAAACGAAATCAGTCGAAGCATTAAAAATTACGCAATCGGGGAAACTCTCTATCCGAAAAATAAAAACAAACACAAAAACCCTCTTTTCGCACGATAAACGCGATGGGTTTAATGAAATTTAAAAAGGCTTGAGAAAGCCATTATGCTAAGAGTTTTTTGAGAGTGTTTGTGGTCCACGCGCCGGCCGAAAATTGGGGCAACGAAGCAAGCGTTTTGTTCTTTGGAAAAAACAGAAAAGAGGCGTCAGTTGGAAAAACTTTCTGCTCGACACAGGTGAACCCCCGCCAAGATTGGCGGGGGCAGGGGGTGGTTGAAATATAAAAAGCGGAAAAAGACACGAGTTGCACAAGAGATTTTTTGCGATGTGGCTTGTTTGTTGCAAAATGAAATCGGAATGTGAAACAATGGAGATTTTATTTTGCAACAAACAAGCTACACGTCGCAACAAAATTTTCTTGTGCGAGGGTTTGAAAAAAACCAATCATTCAGTTTTTTCAAAGTGTTTTTTTCAAATCCCCTTGCTCTTGGATTTTTCCTTCCTTATGGGGAAAGAATGAAAAGAAAACCGCTGAGGTTTTCGTTTCTATAAAAGAGTTTTTTCACAAACCTTTCTAGATTGTGTCGTGAAAAGATTTTCAAATGAAAAAGCAAAAAACAAAAATTTGCCTGTCTGAAATTTTTATCTGATTTGAATTGATCAGAAAAAAATTTCAGTCTGGCAAATTACATTTGAAGAAATATTTTTTCATTTGAAAATCTTTTGACGACTTTCCTATTTGTTCTGGTTTTTGAAAAAACATACCGCAAGGAAAGATTGAAAACCATTGGTGTTCATTACTAAAAAATCAGGCGAGGCAAAGAACTTAGAAAGTTGAGAAAACATTGCCGAGCCTGTCCTATTTGGGGTTTAAAATATAATTTGAGAAATAATAAAAATATGGTAATATTTATGTGGACGCAACTAAATATTCTAACAGAAGCAGAAAGGGCAACCTTGCTGCAATCTTCTGTTAGAAGTTGCGTCCAAGTAGGGTTGTCCTTTTTGTTATGCAAAATGAAATATTATAGAAAAAATTTACGATATAAAGGTGCTAAGTCGATATGGGATTGGTCGCTTTCCGATTGGATTGCTTACGGAATCGCTCTAATTATTTTTGGAATAATTTATTATTTTTCAAATCCATGAAATTTGTTATTTATGCTCGAAAATCATCCGAGGGAGAAGAGCGACAAGCCAAGTCTATTGAAGACCAAGTCGCGACCATGAAAGAAATCGCCAAGCGCGATAAGCTTGATATTTTGCAAATCTATCAAGAATCGAAATCCGCCAAGGAACCCGGCCGGCCGGTGTTTGATGAAATGATTAAGAATTTTGAAAAGGGAAAATTTGACGGTATTCTTTGCTGGAAAATTGACCGGCTGGCGAGAAACCCGAAAGACGAGGGCACCGTAAAATGGATGTTACAAAAAGGAATTATAAAAATAATAAAAACCAACGATCGCGATTATTTGCCAGATGATAATTCTCTGATTGCTAGTGTGGAATTTGGAATGGCGACTCAATATGTAAAAGATTTGTCTAAAAATGTTAAACGCGGACTAAATGAAAAAGTTAAGCGCGGAGAATATGCCGGTTGTCCACCAGTCGGATATCGTACGGATTATAAAACTCGCAAGCTATTGGTGGACGCGGAGCGTTTGCCATATATTAAAAAAGCTTTCAAGTCTTATGCTACTGGAAATTATTCTGTTAAAAGTTTGGCGGAAAATCTTTATGATGATGGATTGCGCTCGAACACTGGCAAGAAAGTCCACCATTCAGCAATTCATAAAATACTCAAAAATCCGATCTACTATGGATATTTTAGGTGGAAAGGGCAGATTTATAAAGGCATACACGAAGCGATTATTTCCAAAGACCTTTTTGACGAAGTACAAAAAATATTGTTGCCGAGAAAGCACTCAAAGCGCGATAATAAAAAACACTTTTTGTTTCATGGATTTATGCATTGCGTTTGTGGTTTGCGAATGACAGCGGAAAAGAAAATAAAGAAAAATAAAAAGAATATTCACGAATATACTTATTATCGATGCACGAAATCAAGAGGCACAGAAAATTGTTCACAGAAATACATTCGCGAGGAAGAATTAGACAAGGAAATTTGCGATAATCTTTCTGAAATGCACTTTGATGAGAAAATGTTGGATTTAGTTGTCGATACTACAAAAGAGATGGGTCAGAAGCAATATGCTTATCAAATTGATACTGAAGAAAAGAATTCTTTTTTGCTTGAGCGCAATAAAACAAGGCAGAGCGCATTGGTGGAAAAGTATATTGACGGAAAGATACCGGACGATATTTATGATCGCACACTGGTGGAGTTGCGCAATGAGCAAGCAACGCTTGAGAATAAGATTAAAAATACCAAAGGCAACGGACAAAATATTTTTGGAATTATTGAACTACTGACTAGGTTTTTCCGGTTGGCAAATGTAATTTTCAAAGACGGCGACAATGACACCAAGAAAGAGGTACTATCAATAATTTCTTCGAACCTCATAATCGAGGACAAGAAAGTTGTTGATTTAAGCCTTAAAGAACCGTTTAATCATTTATTTGAAGACTTGAAAAACTTCAAAACGCCAAAGGGGGGATTTGGAAAATCCGAACCGATTTTAAGGCTTACACAAAAGGAAAAAGGAGCTTTCGCTCCAGTTTTTCGCACATTGTTGCGTTTGTTGAACGAAATTCGAACTTTTTTTGAAGAAAATCCCGATTCCGATTTTTGAACCTCCGCCCCGCTTCCGCCCGCAAACTTTGAAGAAGTTTGCGTCCCAAAACAGAAAAATTTTCTCTACATTTTTTTAAATTTTGCGCGCGCCCGATTTTTTTCAAAAAGGAAAAGAAAATTTTTTGTTTTGGATTTTTGCGAAAGCAAAAAGGCGGAAGCGGAACAATTTACAGTTTTATCTCTTTGTATTCTTTGCCGTTCTTGCCCCAAACCCACCCTTGCGCGAACGGCAACAAGGAACTCCCTTGATTTTATTATCCCATCTTTGTTCGTATATTGTATCGCAATAGCTCATAATAAAAGGTTA
>DCUU01000040.1 GCA_002328565.1 Candidatus Moranbacteria bacterium UBA2206 | reverse complement strand
CACCTATGTACTCATCTTGTACATTCGCTTGACAAAAGCCTGGATTAGAGTATAATAGTATGATAATATAAACTTGCTTTAGAATTTCTTTTCTATATTTCTTGATAACTTGCATCACACACTTTTAACGAGAAAATATTTTTCAGCCTTTTTTTAGATTTCTAAAACTTTATTTTATCATATTAAGACTTACGTATTTTCCTGAAAATCTATTTACATAGCCAGTGCAATGGCAGGATTGCAACTACGTAACTTCTATCTATAATCTTAGTTTTGTTTTTTTGTAATTTCAGCGAACAATAGATTTAAAGGGAAATGCGTAAGTCATTATTTTATCATTTTAATCATTAATTAATTAAGCTCATTTTAAAATGAGCAAACTATTTGAACTTTATGTTTAACAAATCATTTGGTCAAACAACTTCTGTTGTGAAACCAAAACAAACCGTCGCGAGGCCAAAAACTTTCGCGACAAAAAAAACAACTCCTCTGCGGAGTTTCGCCCAAAACGGCCTAAAAATAATTCCTCTCGGAGGACAAGAAGAAGTCGGGCGTAATATGACTCTCTTTGAATATGGCCAAGATATAATCATTTTGGACATGGGACTGCAATTTCCCGAAGAAGATATGCCGGGAATCGACTATATCATTCCTAACATCAGCTATCTCAAAGGCAAAGAAAAAAGAATTCGAGGCGTAATTTTGAGCCATGGTCATCTTGACCATATCGGCGCCGCTCCGATCTTGCTTCGCAATTTGGGGTATCCAACAATCATTGGACGTGACATGACTCTTGCGATGGTCAAAAAGAAATTGGAAGACTTTGAAAAAGGTTCTGCTCAAAATCTCAAAACTATTCGCGTCAAAGCTATCACAGACAAAATTCGCCTAGGTAGTTTTGAAATAGAATTTTTCGATGTGGAACATTCGATTATGGACGCTGTTGGCGTAATTATCAAAACTCCCGACGGAACTGTGATTCATCCCGGGGACTGGACAATGGAAAAAAGTGCTGAGGGAAAAAGCCTCGTCACCTATGGGCATTTGTCACGCCTCCCTAGCCCAAGAATCTTGATGCTAGAAAGCCTTGGTGCCATTGTCAAAAATCCCAGCCGAACTACTGAAAAAGAAATGTATGATAATTTAGAAAAACTAATTAGCGAAGCAAGTGGAAAAATTATCATTGGAACTTTTTCTTCTCAGATTAAGCGCATTGGACACATTCTGGAATACGCCGAAAAGATTGGCAAGAAAGTGGCGCTGGATGGCTATAGCATGAAAATGAATGTCGAAATTGCCAAAGAATTAGGCTATATCAAAATGCATAAAGATACGCTGGTGCCAATTGCTAATATTCACAATTATCCGGAAAACAAAATCATTGTTATCTGCACCGGTGCGCAAGGTGAAGGCAATGCTGTGCTTTCAAGAATTATCACCGACAATCATCGTTTCATCAAAATCAAAAAAAATGACACAGTTATTTTTTCCTCGTCAGTTATTCCGGGTAACGAAAGAACTGTACAAAGACTCAAGGATAACTTATACCGAAAATGCGACAATGTGATTCATGACGACATTATGGATGTGCATATCAGCGGACACTGTAGCGCCGTGGACATTCAAGAAATGCTTCGCCAAGTCAGGCCAGATTTCTTTGTACCAGTTTATGCCAATCACTATATGCTCAAAGAAGCGGAAAAATTAGCCATCAAAATTGGCTTTCGCAAAGAAAATATTTTTGTACTAGACAATGGTAATGTTTTGGAAGTGCAAAGGAACAACACAGCTAAAATTTTACCGAAAAAAGTTGACACTAGTTATGTGATGGTAGACGGACTCGGCGTGGGAGACGTGGGACAAGTAGTCCTTCGCGATCGCCAAGTTTTGAGTGAGGATGGAATGTTTGTCATTACTGTGATACTTGATAGCAAAACCAAAAATGTTGTCGGAAACATTCAAATCACCTCTCGTGGATTTATCTATGTCAAAGATAATTTTGATCTGGTCAATGAAACTAAAAACCAAGTGAAAAAAGCCATCAAAGACACCACCTCCAAAAAAACTTCCCCCGAAAAGAAATTCATCGAAAACGCCATTCGCGAAGTAGTCGGCCTCTACCTTTTCCAAAAAACCGAACGCCGACCGATGGTATTGCCGGTGATTATTGAGGTATAGGGATAGCTTATAGCTTATAGCTTTTAGCTACTAGCTTTTAGGAAAAACGAGCAGTGATGCTCGTTTTTTTAATACATATTATAATACATATTCTTTCTCCCCACGAGAAACTCCGCGCCACTTTCTTTTTGCCCAAAAAGAAAGTGGCAGAAAGAAAAAAGGCCACCCTAATAAAATAAAGAAATAAATTTTCGATTTTATCGCTAAATTTACTAACTCCCCTTAGTCGCAGAATGAGTAAATTTTTAACGCGCTAAAATCTCAATTTATGTTTCTTTATTTTATGGGGTGGATTAACATGTAAAACGAATTTTTTAATCCGCCCATTGCGCCGCGCGTTTCAGAATTTCAATCGAATGAGCGTTAAGAAATTTATTCTGTTTGAGGCCCGACGCATTTGGTCGGGCTGAGTTATAAATTTTAGCAAATGAGATTAGAAATTCTGACAGCGCAAGCACGGGCCGGCGCTTCTTTTGTAACTTTTCTTGGCGCCAAGAAAAGTTAGTGGAGTATTTTCTTGGCTCGAAAGAAAAAGTAAGATGAAGTGGACATATTGTGTCTTTTTTTATATACTAAACTTAGGTTAAATACTATAATATTATTATGAAAAAACGTATCTTCTCCGGCATTCAGCCGTCAGGCAATCTTCATTTGGGCAACTATTTGGGAGCCATCAAGAATTGGGTTAAACTTCAAGATGAGTACGAGTCAATTTTTTGCGTGGTGGACATGCACGCCATCACAGTCCCCCAAGATCCCGCCGAGCTTCGTCGAAGAACCATCGAAGTTGCCAAAGTTTATTTGGCTTCTGGTATCGACCCAAAAAAATCCACACTCTTCATTCAATCACAAATAAGTGAACACGCTGAACTTTGTTGGATTCTAAACACAATTGCAAAAATTCCAGAACTGGAAAAAATGACACAATTCAAAGACAAAACACAAAAAAATGGCAAGGAATCATCGGCCGTCGGACTTTTTGATTATCCAGTTCTTATGGCAGCGGATATAATTTTATATGACACCGAACTTGTTCCGGTTGGCAAAGACCAAAAACAACATGTCGAACTCACAAGAACACTTGCCGAAAGATTCAACAAAAAATTTGGCGAAACTTTTGTCATTCCAAAAGCCTACACAACCGAGACCAGTGAAAACATTATGGGACTCGACGACCCAAGCAAAAAAATGTCAAAGTCCGCTAAGTCCGAATATAACTACATTGCCCTGAGTGATGATGAAGAAACTGTCAGAAGGAAAATCAAAAAAGCCGTGACGGATTCAGGCTCCGAAATAGTTTATTCTGATGAAAAACCGGCCTTGAAAAACTTAATAAATATCTACTCTTTGCTCTCGGAAATTTCACCCAAAGAAATTGAAAAGAAATATGTCAGCAAGGGATATTCCAATTTCAAAAACGACCTCGCCGATGTTGTCATCAATTTCCTGACGCCCCTCCAACAAAAAATCGCCGATCTAACTGACGAAAAAGTTCTGCAAATCCTCGAAGCCGGCGCCAAAAAAGTCCGCCCGATTGCCAAGAAAAAATTGGAAGAAGTGAAGAAGAAAATTGGGTTTATAATTTAAATAATATAATAATGCGCAATTCTTGCAATTTTGCAAAATTTCGTACATAATAAAATTATGAAAATAAAAGAAATCATGGCTTTTTCAGCAATTACCGTTTATCCCGACACTAATTTATTAGAAGTGTCGTATTTAATTTTTTCTAATCGCTTCCACGGCATTCCAGTCATCAACAAGGAGAACGAAGTAGTCGGAATCATAACTGAAGATGATTTTTTCCTGAAAGATTTCAGTAATCTATTTTTACCTTCCTATATAAAATTTCTACAAGAAAAAAAAGATGGGCGTAATTTGCCAGAAGATATAAAACAGAAAATTGAAAAATTATCCCTCCTCAAGGCTTCCGACATAATGAGCGAGAATTGTATCACGGTTTCACCAGAAACTGGCGTTGATCAAATGATGGAAACTATAAAAAAGACAAAGTTTACCACTTTCCCGGTAGTTAGCGATGAGGGAAAGATTTTGGGCATTGTCACTCTTTCCGACATTCTTGGGATTGTCAAAAAAGGTTCCAGAGAAATGTCTCAGGCCATAAGAAGCAAGCAAGAAAAACTTAAAAAACTCGCTTCAGACATTAATTATATTTGGGATGATAAAATTGTTCTAGTAAGCAAAAAACAAGTGCGGACTTGGAAAGGAATTCTTTTTATCTCCATAGTCGCTCTACTTGGCTTGATTGCATTGCTAATCGCCAATCGCAACTCAAAAGTAAGTTGCGAAATTGAACAAAAAAGCGTCTACCCTATTGAGTGTCAACAGTTTGTTTATTCTAACTGGAGCGCTTGCAACACTGATGGAACGCAGATTCGTAAAGTAACGGAAAAATTACCTAAAAATTGCGAGGGAGGAGAAAAGCCAGAAACTGTACGCCCTTGCCAATGAAAATTTTTTGAAAATTTAGCTCAACCAAAAACACCCGCCCATGGGTGTTTTTATATTTTCAAGTTATCATGCAATTTTAAAAACCTGTTTTTCGGCAACCTTCAGTTGTACACCAAATTGTTTTTCCATCTTTTGTCATTCCAAAACAAAAATAACCCACATCATTGTTTCCTCCACAAGATCCGTTATTATAAACACCACAAGAAGTCGGTGGAGTCCCCCCATTATACAAAGGATTGCACCAAAAAAAACCACCCCCGGCATACGCCCAACCAGTTCTAGTAAATTCAGGCCAGTTTGAATTTGGTACAATGCCCGAAGGATTGCAAATACTATTGTTAGCTACTGGCAGAGTTAAGTTGCCACCACCCATCATGCACATATAAGCTGGAGCCGCCAAACTCTTAAAAGAAGTGAAGGCAGAATTATCCTGAGCATTATTCTTACCGCCCATCAAACTGATAAGTACAACACTTACCAAAATCCCAATAATAGCTACGATTATCAAAATTTCTAAAATAGTGAAGCCTTCTTTGTTTCTATTCATTATATAATCTTAATTAAATATCTATCTTCTATCTTAAACTTTTTTTTCATAAATGCAAGGGTTTATTTTAATCTAATCATCCCCAACACTTCTTCTCTCTTCTCCTCCATCAATTCTTTCGTCTTAGCTTCAAGATTAAGACGAAGAACTGGTTCGGTGTTTGAGGCGCGAACGCTAAACCACCAATCAGAAAAATCGATTCTAATTCCATCTAGCGTGTCCAATTTTCCGTTTGAATATTTTTCTTTTAATTTATTCATCACAGCTTCCTTGTCTTCCACTTCAGAATTTATTTCTCCAGAGTGAAAATATCTTTTGAGATCATGAACTAGCTCTGACATTTTTTGGCCAGTTTCATTCATAAGATTAAGAAGCATCAAAACTGCCAATGTTGCCATCTCTGCTTTAGAATTAGCTTCAAAAAAATAATGTCCAGAAAGTTCACCAGCAAAAATTGCGCCCTCTGCGCGCATTTGTTTTTTGATCAAAGAATGCCCCACTCGACAACGATTAACTTCCCCGCCCGCTTCTTCAATTACTTCTTTGACTGCATTGGAACTGCGAAGATCCATTAAAATTAAACTGCCCGGATTTTTTTTGAGAACCTCTTTAGCTAAGAGCGCGATAAGATAGTCCATTGGCACTGCCTCCCCTTTTTCGTCGACAAACCCCACGCGGTCGGCATCGCCGTCATAGGAAATTCCCAGATCTGCATTTTTTTCCAGAACTGTTTTTTGCAAAACTTCCAATGTTTCCACTTTCAAAGGGTTGGCTTCATGATTGGGAAAGTTACCATCTAATTCTTCGAATAAATAATCAACTTCCAGATTTTCCGGAAATTTTTCAAACACTCCTTTTTCCACTGCTCCCATACCATTTCCAAAATCAACTACAATCTTTTTTCCGCCCAAGGCGGATCCGCCTTGGGCGGACTTTTTCCAATCTTTGTTAAAAAATCCCGCCACATAATCAATATATTGATTCCCTATTTCAAAATTTTCTGAAACCTTTCCCTTGTTTTCGGCGTCAATAAATTCACTCTTAACGGCCAACTCTTTTATCTCCTCCATTCCACTTCCCTCTCCAATCGGCACCGCAC
>DCUU01000064.1 GCA_002328565.1 Candidatus Moranbacteria bacterium UBA2206 | reverse complement strand
ACAATGATATCTTGCGCCACATCCACGAGTCTTCGAGTCAGATATCCCGCCGTTGCTGTTCGAAGAGCGGTGTCGGCCATACCCTTTCTCGCTCCATGAGTCGAGATGAAATATTCCAACACATTCAAACCTTCCTTGAAACAACTCTTGATCGGCAGTTCAATTGTTTCGCCGGTTGGTCCTGCCATCAGTCCTTTCATTCCGCACATCTGCACAACCACTGACTCAGATCCTCGAGCCTTGGAATAAACCATCGAATAAACGGGTCCTTCCTTGTCCATTGAAGATCGCACCGCATCAGTAATTTTGTTTTTCGAATCATTCCAAATTTCAATAACTTTGTTTTTTCTTTCTTCTTCGGTAAGCAGTCCCATATTGAATTGTTTTTTGACTACTTCCACTTTTTCTTCCGCGCTATCCATAATTTCTTTCTTGTTAGTTGGAACGGACAAATCTTTCATACCCCAACTAATACCAGACTTAGTCACAGAACGGAAACCTAAATTCTTGATTTCATCCACAAAAATTGCAGCGGCTTCACGCCCAGAAACTTCCAAAACTTTCGCCACTAAGAATTTCAATTCTTTCTTGGTCATTTCTTCGTTTATAAAATCAATTTCTTTTGGAATAATCAAATTTAGTTTTATTCTTCCTATCGAAGTCTCAAGTATTTTTCCTTCATGCGCCACTTTTATCTTCGCTCGCACATCAACGTGTCCCAGTTCAGTCGCCAAAATAGCTTCGTCAAAATTGGAAAATATTTTCCCTTCACCCTTAGCGCCGGCCAAGATATGGGTAATGTAATAGCAACCCAAAACCATGTCCAAAGTTGGAGTTGTAATTGGTTCTCCACTGGCTGGTTTCAAAAGATTTCGAGATGACAACATCAAGTTTTCACTTTCCCAACGAGCCTTATCAGTCAAAGGAACATGCACGGCCATCTGGTCACCATCAAAGTCAGCATTGAACGCTGAGCAAACCATTGGGTGAATTTGAATCGCCTTGCCTTCAATTAGCACTGGTTGAAAAGCCTGAATTGAAAGACGATGCAAGGTTGGAGCACGGTTGAGGAGCACATAGTGATGAGAAATTATTTCGTCTAGTATGTCATAAGCTTCTTCCGTTTCGCCTTCCACCATTTTTCCAGCTGAGCGAACATTGTAGGCCAATTCTCTTTCGATTAATTTATTGATAATAAATGGTTTGAAAAGTTCCAAAGCCATTTTCTTTGGCAATCCACATTGATGAAGTTTCAAATTCGGTCCCACCACAATTACGCTTCGTCCGGAATAGTCTACTCGTTTTCCCAGCAAATTCTGACGGAAACGTCCTTGTTTACCTTTCAAAGTATCCGCCAAAGATCTAAGCGGTCGTCTTTGTCCAGTCGAAGCAGCCACGCTCACCTGAGATCTGCGAGCGCTGTTGTCAAAAAGAGCATCCACCGCTTCTTGAAGCATTCTTTTTTCGTTTCGCGTGATAACTTCCGGGGCGCCAATTTCAATCAGTTTTTTCAAGCGATTATTGCGATTGATGATTCTTCGATAAAGATCATTAAGGTCAGATGTTGCATAACGTCCACCGTCCAGCGCCACCATCGGGCGAAGATCAGGCGGGATAACCGGGATAATAGTTGGAAGCATCCATTCCAGTTTCATATCAGCCTTTATAAATCCTTGGAATAATTTTATCCTTTTAAGAATTTTTTTCTTGTCTTGATTTTCATCTTCCACTAAGGTTTTTTTCAAAGTTTCAATTTCAACTTTTGGATCCATATCACAAAGGATTTTTCTCACCGCTTCCGCTCCAATACCAGCAGAAAAAACCTGCGCATATTTAGTGGACAGATTAAAATATTCTATTTCAGAAATTATTTGCAGTTTTTGCAAGCTTTTTAATTCTTCCTTGGAAGAACGGTAGATATTTTTCAATTCCTCTTGTTTTTCCAAACCTTCCTTGGTATCAGCCGAAAAATTCTTGGCAATTTCTCTTTGTTTATTTTTGAATTCTTGTTCTAATTGCACCAAAACTTTTTCTCTTTCCTGTTCATCTACATTGAAAACTACGTAGCTTGAGAAATAAATAATTTTTTCTAAATCCATCACACCCATTCCAAGCGCCAAGCCAATTTTTGAAGGCACTCCTCGCAAAAACCAAATATGGGAAACTGGCACAGCGAGCTTGATGTGTCCCATGCGTTCACGTCTCACAATTGAACGTGTCACTTCCACGCCACACTTGTCGCAAACAATGCCTTTATAGCGAATTCTTTTATATTTTCCACAATAACATTCCCAGTCCTTAGAAGGCCCGAAAATCTTTTCGTCGAAAAGCCCTTCGCGTTCATAGCGTTGCGTTCGATAATTTATAGTCTCTGGCTTGGTGACTTCACCATGCGACCAATCCAAGAAATTTTCCGGACTGGCAATGGAAAGTCGTACGCTGTTAAAGTCACTTATTTTGGTGGTAGAGAATGAATCCATAATTATTTCATTAAGTTATAAAGTTCTTAAAGTTATAAAGTTTGAAAGTATATTTATTAAATACACATTCAAATCTACCAACTCTATTAACTTTACCAACTTTATAAACTTTTAAACTTTATAAACTTTTTTAAACTTAATCCCCATCCTGTTCTTCTTTTTCATCTTCGTCTGATTTCGCTCCAATGAGTTCCACATTCATTCCTAAGCCTTTAAGCTCGCTTACAAGCACATGGAAAGAGGCTGGAATATTCGGGCTCTTTATCATTTCGCCTTTGATAATTGATTCATAAGCTTTGCTTCGTCCCATCACATCATCAGATTTAATCGTAAGCATTTCTTGCAAAGTATAAGCGGCGCCATATCCTTCCAAAGCCCAAACTTCCATTTCTCCAAATCTCTGTCCACCAAACTGAGCTTTTCCACCAAGCGGTTGCTGAGTAATCAAAGAGTACGGTCCGATTGAGCGCATATGAATCTTGTCATCCACCAAATGATGGAGTTTCATAACATACATCACACCTACTGTTGATTCATTATCAAATTTTTCTCCCGTTCTTCCATTGATTAGTTGTGATTTTCCATGTTTTGGTAGTCCCGCCTTTTCCAATTCAGCTTCGATTTGCTCTTCAGTTACTCCTTCCAAAGCTGGAGTAGCGGCTTTATACCCAAGTTTCAAAGCGGCCCAACCAAGATGAGTTTCCAAAATTTGTCCAATGTTCATACGACTAGCTACACCAAGAGGATTAATAATCATATCCACTGGAGATCCGTCTGGCAAATATGGCATATCTTCTACAGGAGCTACTCTTGAAATCACACCTTTGTTTCCGTGACGTCCCGCTAGCTTGTCTCCTACGGAAATTTTCTTGAGTTGCGCAACAGACACTTGAATTTGCGAAATCACACCAGTTGAAAGTTTGTCACCAAGTTCCCGCGAAAATATTTTTATATCCACTACCTTGCCGTATTCACCATGAGGCAAATAGAGCGAACTATCCTTAACGTCTCGAGATTTTTCCCCAAAAATTGCACGAAGTAATCGTTCTTCCGAAGTCAAATCACCTTCACCTTTTGGAGAAATTTTTCCAACTAAAATATCGCTAGAAGAAACTTCTGCACCAATTCGAATTATTCCAGTTTCATCCAAATTTTTCAATCGTTCTTCTCCGATATTTGGAATGTCGCGAGTGATTATCTCGGGCCCAAGTTTTGTGTCTCGCACATCGATTGAGAAATCTTCAATATGAATTGAACTATATCGATCATCTTCCACTAACTTTTGTGAAATAATAATTGCATCTTCATAGTTAGAACCTTCCCAAGGGATAAATGCCACTACCACATTTTGTCCAAGGGACAATTCTCCTTGATCAGTAGAAGCACCGTCCGCCAAAAGTTGTCCTTTCTTCACCATCTGACCTTTCTCTACACGTGGAACCTGATTCATAGATGTGAAGGCATTTGATTTTACAAAAGTTTGCAAGCGGTATTCTCTTTTTAGATAAGGTTTTTTCGCCGCCACCGGAGCTTCTTCTTTGACGATAATATGGTCGCCATCAACTTCGATAATTTCCCCATCAGCTTTGGCAATTACCACTTGTCCAGAATCTGCGGCGGCCTTGTCTTCAATTCCAGTTCCCACTAGTGGAGCTTGCGGTTTTACACAAGAAACAGCTTGACGTTGCATGTTCGAACCCATAAGAGCGCGGTTGGCATCATCATGTTCCAAGAAAGGAATAAGGGCAGTTGCCACTGAAATACATTGCTTAGCGCTCACATCGATATAGTCTAATTTTTCAGCTTCAATTTCTGTGGCTTGACCTTTCACTCTCGCACCAACTATTTCATCTAAAATATTTCCACTATTAGAAATGTTAATTCCGGCATGAGCAATATTTTTTCGGTCTTCCACTGTAGCATTGACATATTCAATTTCTCGACTGATCCACGGTTTGATTTTGATCGTTTTCTTTTCTTTGCTTTTAGCAATTTTTTCCGCCGCTTCTTCGGAGATTTCTGTCCCTATTTCAAATTCACCTATTTTTTCATTTAAAATTTTTCCTACAAGCTTTTCCGCTTGATTTTCCATTTCGTGATAAATTTTAAGATACGGTGTTTCTAAAAATCCATAGGAATTTATTTTTGTATAAGTGGCTAAATGTCCAACCAAACCAATATTTGGTCCTTCCGGAGTTTCTACCGGACAAATTCGGCCATAATGAGAAGGATGCACATCTCGCACTTCAAAACCTGCGCGTTCTCGAGTGAGTCCTCCCGGTCCCATTGCGCTAATTCGTCTCTTATGCTCCAACTCGGCCAAAGGATTAACCTGGTCCATAAATTGGGATAACTGTGAGCTGGAAAAAAATTCCTTGATTGAAGCTGCTACAGGACGAGAGTTAACAAGTTGTCCCGGCACAACAGTAGCGATGTCGCAAGTACTCATTCTGTCCTTAATGTTTCTGGCTGTTCGAGTGAGACCCACACGCATTTTATTTTGCACCAATTCTCCCACAGAACGCACTCGTCTGTTTCCAAGATGATCGATATCATCAGCAATTGCTCGCGGATCGTTGTTTAGTCGGATAATTTCCTTGATTATCAAAATCAAATCATCCAGCATTAAAACTCTATTTTCTTCATTATCTGGTCGATTAACTTCCAGTCTTTGGTTCAAGCGATAACGTCCCACTCCTCCAAAGTCATATTTGTCAAAACTGAAAAACATTGAATCCACTACTGACTTAGCATTTGATTCAGTGGCCAAATCACCCGGTCTAATTCTTTTATATACTTCCTTATATCCTTCTCCTTGGTTTTTCGCTACATCCTTGGCAATTGTTGCTTCGATATGATTTATCTCCCCATTGTCAGCATCTTTGAAAATATTTAAAAGTTCCTTGTCTGTTGAATAGCCAAAAGCTCGCAGGAGTGAAGTGATAGCCACTTTTCTTTTGCGGTCAATTTTGACAAAAATTGCACCATCCAAATCAGTTTCGATTTCCAACCAAGCCCCTCGATTTGGGATAATTTTCGCGCCAAATAGCTTTTTGCCTTTGGTATAAGCCATTGTGAAAAACACACCAGGACTTCTGATAATTTGACTAACTACGACTCTTTCTACTCCATTTATGATAAAAGTTCCTCGGTCAGTCATCAGCGGGAAATCGCCGAGATAAATTTCTTGTTCCTTTATTTCTCCAGTGCTTTTGATGATAAGTTGGACTTTGCAACGAAGAGGAGCTTCAAAAGAGATGTTTTTGTTTTTAGCTGTCACTTCGTCATATTTTGGCTCGTCTAGGTAATATTCCTTAAAAGAAAGTTCTAGGTCTTTTTCGGTAAAGTCGTGAATTGGGTTAACTTCATCTAAAATTTCTCTGAGGCCCTTCTCTATAAACCATTCATATGAATTAACTTGTGATTCGATTAGGTTTGGCAGAGAAACCATGGAAATGTTTTTGAAAAATTTCCGCTTTGAGAGGGAAGAACCCGAACCGAAAGATGTTTTAACTTCCAGTTTTTTGTCAACTTTAGCCATAGAAATACCGCTCATTTCCGGCTTTTTTTTCTGGGAACTTTCAGAAATAAAGCTTTTACATGAGTTATGTTAAAAGTATTAAGTTATTTATTTTTTTATCACCCTAAGTAAAATAAAACGAATTTTCTAAACAAAAATGTATGCTAAAACATTATATATTGAAACAAAAACAATTGCAAGTGCCTTGCAGTCCAGTTTCACCCGATTTTAGTTTTTTTATCATTATTTCTGCCGTTTCTGCTATCTTTCTGATTTGTATTCTTATCTTATCAGAGGAATGAAAAGTTGTCAAATTGCAATTATCATCAATAAATATACCTTAATTTAGCTTTGCCTTATAAAAACAGACACCCACTATCAGGTTTCTGGTTAGTGGGTTTAATAAAATATTACAAGATAGAGATACCTGCAAAGGCATTCTTTGATACCTTCCAACGCCTTGGGATCGTTTCTCCACTTCCATGAGCTCAAATTTTTTATTGCATCAGCAACATTAATTATCTCCGAAGATTGGCCATCTACATTAGCGATATTCCTCGCTTCCCCTAGGCTATGTGCCTTTTCATACTTTATGCATTTATTCATTTCTGCCTCCTTGTTATCTTATTTGAGATTTTTTTATAGTAAAAATAGGATACAAACGAATTTCAACATAAAAAATTGAACCGTACATTTTCAAAAAACTACGATACCAAAAGATAGCATCCTTCAAGCTCTTTAGTCAATAGCACCTCTTAGCTCATAAAAAAGGTTA
>DCUU01000018.1 GCA_002328565.1 Candidatus Moranbacteria bacterium UBA2206 | reverse complement strand
AAACAATTGATAACTGGAAACTAATTAAAAAATCTGACCTAGTCAAAAACCATCTCTTTGTCCTGACTGACCTAAAACCTGCCTCCGTCTATCAATTCAGAACTGCCTCCTTTGACAAACATGGCAATGTCTCAGTTTCTGAAAACTATTCCCTCCTCACTCCCACCAAACAACAATCCGTCCTAGATCTCATCATCTCTAACTTTGAATCTACCTTTGGGTGGGTGAAGAGGATTGGGAACTAAAGCATGAAGCATGTAGCATGAAGCATGAAGCAAGAAACATGAAGCAAGAGGGGGAAAATATAAAAAATATTTTCCATTTGGTCTTAAAGTTGCTATAATAAAAAATATAAAGTTTAAGAATAAATCATGCCAGGAAAAAAGATCAAAATAAAAGTGCGAAATGTCGCTAAGGAAAAAAAAGAAAAAATAAAACCTGTCTCGCCGGCTCGCAGGAAAATCAGGAAACCTAAAGTAGCGATTGTCAGCTTGACTTCTTGCGAGGGTTGTCAGTTTGCGCTTTTGGATTTGGGGCAGAAATTTTTAGACTTTGCTAATTCCATAGAAATGATCGACTTTCGTTTGATTGAAGATGAAGAAGATAAGGGTGGAAAACTAGATTTGATTCTAGTAGAAGGCAATCCTGTGACAAAAGATAATATAAAAACTTTGAAAAATGCTAGGAAAAGAAGCAAACTCTTGGTGGCGCTTGGCAATTGCGCTGCGATGGGTGGGGTGCCGGAAATAAAGAATTATCACGAAAAAGTCAACACTATAAAACATGTCTATAAGTATATTCAAGGAGTTTCTAACCCGGAAATCAAAGAAATTGATAATTTTGTGAAAGTGGATTTTGTTTTTCCTGGGTGCCCAATTAGTGGAGAAGAGTTTTTGAAATATATGCCGGAATTATTGAAAAATAATATTCCAATTATTCCCGATCAACCAGTTTGTGTGGAATGCAAAAAAGCGGGCAATCGTTGTCTTCTTCTCGACAAAAAACCATGCTTTGGTCCGATGATTTTGGGTGGTTGCAATGCGGTTTGTCCAAGTTCAAGAATGATGTGCCAAGGCTGTCGGGGGCTTCGTCCCAATGGTAATGTTTCGGCGATGCGCGCCACACTAAAAACTATGATGACCGAGGAAGAATTTGAAAATGCAACAGAAATTTATGGACTCAGAGATGATATTGATGAGAGAAGTGTTAAAATGATATAAAAAATTCACCCTGTTAAATAATTTTAATTTTTTTAAAATTAAAATTAGATTTGTATATATTCAAAAGAGTACTGGGTGAAAAATTAAATAACATAATTAAAATAGGCAGTATCTTATCATAAGATACAAATCTTATTTAACAGGGTAAATGCAAATTAAGATTAATCACATTGCAAAAATGGAAGGACATGCTGGATTTATGGCGAGTGTTCTTCGGGGGGATGTTAAGTCTTCTAAATTAGAAATTCAAGAAGGAATTCGTCTTATTGAAGGTGTTTTAATTGGAAGGCATTTCAAGGATATGCCGGTTGTAGCACAAAGAATTTGTGGAATTTGCCCGGTAGTACATAATATAACGGCTATAAAATCTATTGAAAATGTTTTTGGGATAGTTGTGAGTGAGGAAACAAAAAAACTTCGGGAAATTATGGAGTTGGGACAAATTATCCATTCACATGCACTGCATCTTTTCTTTTTGTCGCTAGCGGATTTTTTAGACATGGATAATGATTTAAAATTAGTGGAAAAATATCCTAAGGAAACAAAAATAGCCATGCGAATTCGCGAATACGGAATGGAGATTGTGAGAGTGATTGGTGGACGAGTAATTCATCCACTTACCAATGAAGTCGGCGGATTCAAAAGAATCCCAGATAGCGAAGAGCTCAGAAAATTAGTTTTTTCTTCTAGTGAAGTTTTGCAAGATGCGATAGATCTAGGAAATTTTTTCAGAAAAATAAAATTACCGGAATTTTCCCGTGAGACAGAATATGTTTGTTTGTCAGCACCGGCTAAATATGCAGTTTATGACGGAGATATTATTTCTAATCAGGGACTCAACATTCCCGTGGGTAGCTTTGAGAATAATTTTCACGAATTGCAAAAACAAAGAGAGATTATAAAAAGAGTGGAACATGACGGAAAAAGTTATATGGTAGGAGCAATTGCTAGAATCAACTTGAACCGAAAAAAATTGCGACCAGAGGCACATAAGTATCTTGGTAACTTAGAGTTGAAATTTCCTAATTATAATCCTTTCAACAATATCCTATGTCAAATGGTGGAAGTAATTCATGCCATCGAAGAATCCTCGCATCTTATCAAGCAAATTTTAAATTCAGATTTGGAAAAAGTCCTCACTAGGCCATATGAAATCAGAGAAGGCTCGGGGGCGGCTGCCGTAGAAGCGCCAAGAGGTACGCTCTACTATCACACGGAAATCGATGCTAAAGGGTATATCAGAAATGTGAACATAATCACCCCGACGGCGCAAGTTTTGTCTAATTTGGAAGAAGATATCGCTGGGTATATCCCTGGGATTATTAAGCTAAAAGACAAGGAGCGTGAACGAAAATTGCGTGCTTTCATCCGGGCTTATGATCCGTGTATAAGTTGCGCGGTGCATTAATTCATGCAACATATAACATGAAGCATGAAACAAATTTTTTTAATAATTTAATATTGTATGAAGCGTGTACCTTGTTGTATGTTACATGTTTCATGCCACATGATTATGACGGAGCTAAATCAAATTTATAAGTGCAATGTTTGTGGAAACATTGTAGAGATGACTCACTCTGGAATAGGTGAATTGGTTTGTTGTGGGCAACCGATGGAGCTCAAGCAAGAAAAAATTCAAGATGAAGGAATGGAAAAACATGTGCCAGTAATCGAAAGAACAGCCATTGGAGTGATTGTGAGTGTGGGAAAAGTTCCACATCCAATGACATCCGAGCATTATATTGAATGGATTGAAGTGATCACAGAACATCGAATCTACAGAAAGCATCTTGAGCCAGGACAAGAACCATCAGCGGAATTTTGTTTGGAAGCCGAGCATATTGAAGCAAGAGCCTATTGTAATGTGCATGGGTTGTGGAAAGAATAGGACTTGCCCCGCACCAAACTCCAAGATTATTTAATGATTTGTATAGTTTTGTGTGCGTTGTCGCCTACGGCTTAAGTTTTTATATAATTTAATTTCTAAAATTGCGAGTTGGTGCGGGACACTCAATTTTGTTTCCGCTCATACTTCGCGGACAAAATTGGTGCATGATTTTATATTAGCCAAAGAAATAATTGACGAACTGAAAGTAATAACTCAAGAAAAAAAACTTGGGAATATTCGCAGTGTGAATGTGGAGATTGGAACAATCGCTTTGGCTCACGATGGATTCGAAGAACACACCGAGGATATCTCTTTGGAAAATTTGCAATTTGGACTTGAGAGTATTGCAAAAAACACCCAATTTAAAGATGTGAAATTCAACATCAAGAAAGTGATGGGAGACAATTGGAGAATAACGGATATTGAAGTATAATAAAGACATATAACATGTAACGTACAACATGTAACATGCAACAAAAGGCAAGAATTTTACAAATTTTTTATGCTATATGTTTCATGATTCATGTTTCATGACTTATGATTAAGATTGCAATCAACGGTTTCGGTCGAATTGGCCGACCGAGTTTCAAAATCGCGTTTGAGAAAGATGAGGTGGAAATTGTAGCTATAAACGATCTGACGGATATTAAAACTGCAGCGCATCTTTTGAAATACGATTCGAGCTACGGAATCTATGGTAAGGAAGTGGTAGTGGATGAAAAAAACTCAGAACTAATTGTGGACGGCACGAGGATAAAATATTTTATGGAAATGGATCCAGCAAATTTACCCTGGGGAGATTTAGGAGTGGATGTGGTTTTGGAGTGCAGTGGAGTTTTTAATAATAAAGAAAAAGCGCAAAAACATATTGACGCGGGCGCAAAAAAAGTGATTCTCTCAGCGCCGGCCAAAGATGATACGCCAGTCTATCTATTGGGAGTAAATGAAAATGAATATAAAAATGAAGCCATTATTTCCAATGGTTCTTGCACCACAAATTGTTTGGCACCGATGATAAAGGTATTAGAGGAAAATTTTGGTGTGGAAAAAGGTTTTTTGACAACAGTGCATTCATACACAAATAGCCAGCGTATTTTAGATCTGCCGAGCAAGGATTTGCGTGAAGCTAGATCTGCTGGACAAAACATAATCCCGACCACGACCGGTGCGGCAAAAACTGTAGCCAAAGCGCTTAAGAGTATGGAGGGAAAACTAGATGGAATTTCTATGCGAGTGCCAACTCCGGTGGTTTCTGTTACTGATTTTGTGGGTATTTTGAAAAATGAAGCGACAGTGGAAGAAATCAATCAAGCCTTTGAGGATTCTTCCAATAATGGGCTAAAAAATATCCTAGCAATAAGCAAAGAGGAATTAGTCTCTATGGATTTCAAAGGCAATGCAAATAGCGCTATTGTGGATTTGCCTCTCACGATGGCTAATGGAAACCTTGTGAAAGTTGTGGGTTGGTATGATAATGAATGGGGATATTCCAATCG
>DCUU01000073.1 GCA_002328565.1 Candidatus Moranbacteria bacterium UBA2206 | reverse complement strand
TATGAAAAAAATATTATTAATCTCAACTGCATCGTTTTTAGTTTTGATTTTTTCGGGTTGCACTAGCACTAAAACTGCTACCGTGCCAACTTTCACGATAAGTCAAAGTATTTGGAAATCAATTGATGGCGGAGCGCAATGGAAGGTACAAAACAAGGGTGAGGGCAAGGCCAATATCGCCGAGGCGGATGTGTTGAGTTTTGCAATCAATCCCTATGACGCTAACAATCTATATGTAGGACTGCGCAAGGGTGGGATTTTGAAAACAAGAAATGGTGGAGAGACTTGGGAATTTATGAATTTCGTTTCGGAAAAAGTATATGGCTTGGCAATCAATCCGTCTGATGGCAGAACGCTTTATGCCAGTGGAGTGTGGCAGGGCAGAGGAAAAATTTTCAAAACCGAAGACGATGGTGCTAATTGGACAGAAATTTATACTAGTCCGACTGACGGACCATTAGTCATTTCTTTGAATATAGACAAAAAAAATTCAAAAATTATTTACGTTTCTACTAGTGAAAAAGAAGTGATAAAAAGTATGGATGGCGGAGCAACTTGGAGGAATATTTATCTTTCAGATGATCCAATTGTGAAAATTGTGCTAGATTCGACAAATAGCAACCTAGTCTATTTTTTGACTAATGGGGGAAAAATTTTGCGAAGCAAGGATGCGGGAGAAAAAATTGAAGATATTTCTGAAAATATTAATAAAGAATCTTTTTCTTTTAGTAATGGACAATATAAAATTCTGAAAACTGATCCGACGCGAGCAAACACTGTCTATCTGGCTGGTGCGGATGGGATAATGAAAGGTTTGGACGGCGGAGAAAAGTGGGAGGAAGTTTTGGCGCTTAATAATCCGGAAAATTTTCCAATCAGAGCTCTGGCCATCAATCCAAAAAATTCCAGCGAAATAGTTTATGCGATGGATCAGGCAACATATAAATCACTTGACGCAGGAAAAACTTGGAAAACTTTTCAATTCGACAATAAAATGAAAGCAAATATTTTGGAATATAATCCAACGGAAGGCACAGAGTTATACATTGGTTTTACTAAGTAACGATGCTAATCTACCAATAAATGCTAATCTGCTAATTGCGAATACAATGAAACAAGATTTGATTTATAAAGATTTATCATATGAAATTACCGGAGTGTTATTTGAAACTCATAATGAATTAGGGAGATTCTGCAATGAAAAACAATGCGGTGATCTAATAGAAAAGAAATTAATTGAGAGAAAGATAAAATATGAAAGAGAAAAGATTTTACCAATCTCTTTTGATGGGGAGAAAGATAATAGAAATAGGGTTGATTTTATAATTGAAAATAAAATAGTTCTGGAATTAAAGTGTAAAAGGTTTATTGAAAAAAGTGATTTTTATCAAGTAAAAAGATATCTCACTGCTATAGATTTTAAATTAGGACTTATTGTAAATTTTAGGGATAAATATTTAAAACCCAAAAGAATATTAAATTCACAAGTAAATATTAATTAAAATGTTAATTCGCAATTCGTGGATTCGCGTATATTAGCGGATTAGCATCGCTCTCGTTATATGATTAATGAAACAATTAGCAAGCGCAAAGATGATTTTGAAAAAACCGCGGGACATTTCAAGGAGGAGTTGGGAAAACTTCGCACCGGCCGAGCCTCAGTATCCTTGGTGGAAGATTTGATGGTGGACTATTACGGCGCGAAATCACCACTCAAACAAGTAGCTAGCATCACTGTGCCGGAAGCCAGAACAATTGCCATCACTCCTTGGAGTCGAGATGTTTTGGTGGATATCGAAAAAGCTATTCGGGAATCACAACTAAATCTAAACCCGATTAACGATGGACAAATGGTGCGAATCAATATTCCGGCGCTAAACGAAGAGCGCCGAAAAGATTTGGTGAAAATGCTCAACCAAAAAGCGGAAGAAGCTCGCGTGTCAGTGCGAAGAGTGCGAGAAGAAATTTGGGAGGAAATTCAAAACTTGGAAAAAACTGGAGCGATTGGTGAGGACGACAAATTTTCCGGCAAAGATAAATTGCAAAAAGTGGTTGATGAATATAACGCCAAAATCGAAGAAATTAGAAAGAAAAAAGAAGAGGAGATAATGACAGTTTAATTCATATAACATACAACATATAGCATGTAACACATAATAAAAAGGTTTTTTGTTTCATGTTTCATGTTTCATGAAAAATGTTAGCAGTATTAGTCTTTGTAGTAATTTTGGGGATTTTGATTTTTGTCCATGAACTTGGGCATTTTGTGACGGCGAGACGAAATGGCATCAAGGCTAGCGAATTTGGCTTTGGTTTTCCGCCCAGAGCGATAGGCTTTCAGTATCTATATGAAAATGGCAAAAGAAAAAAATGGCGGATTGTTTGGGGAACAAAAGATGGTGATGACGAAAATGAAAAAAAAGACTTAGCGCAGGCGCATGAGAAAAGATTCACTGGCGGAACGATCTATTCGATAAATTGGATTCCACTAGGCGGATTTGTCAAAATCAAGGGTGAGGATGGAGGGAATAAGGATGACACGGATAGTTTTGCAGGAAAATCAGCCTGGGTAAGGACAAAAGTTTTGGCAGCGGGTGTGGCGATGAATTTTATTTTGGCTTGGGTTCTTATTTCTTTGGTTTTTATGATTGGCGCTCCGCAAGCCGTTGATTCAACGGAGAATGTGTCTGCGACAAAAATTCAAATTTCGGATATTTTACCAGAAACTCCAGCCCAAACGGCAGGACTTCAAATTGGTGATGAAATTGTGAAAAAGCAGAAAAATCCAGCAGGGGAATCAGTGAAACTTTCCAGTGTGGAGGATGTGCAAAATTATATAAAAAACAATGCGGGGAAAGAGCTTAATTTAGCCATAATAAGGGGGGATCAAGTTTTATCGATAAAAATAACACCCCGAATTAGCGCTCCAGAAGGCCAAGGACTTTTAGGCGTAAATTTGGCACAAACAGCTATTATCAAATACTCAGTGCCTAAAGCGCTTTGGGAAGGGCTAAAAACGACTGGTAATCTCATTGTGGCGATTCTGGTGGCTTTGGGCGGAATAATAAAGAGTCTTTTTATGGGTAATGGCGTGGGGGCAGACGTAGCTGGGCCAGTAGGTATTGCTGTGCTTACCAAGCAAGTGACCGGACTTGGTTTGGTTTATATTTTGCAATTTGCCGCGCTTCTTAGCATCAATCTTGGGATAATAAACATCTTGCCAATCCCAGCGCTAGATGGCGGAAGAATTCTTTTTGTGTTAATTGAAAAAATGAAAGGCTCACCCGTGAGCCAAAAACTCGAACAAACTTTTCATTCAGTCGGCTTCTTGCTTCTTATCCTTCTCTTAATTCTAGTGACATTTAAGGATGTGATGAAGTTTGTGAAATAACAGATTCGCCATTTTTCTTTTCCCAAAAGAAAAGTGGCAAAAAAGAAAAAGGCCATCTGAGCTCATAGAAAGATAAATTTTCAACTTTTTCGCTAAAATTTATAACTCTCCGCCAGCTGGCGGATCAAACAGGATAAATTTCTTAACGCAAAAAAGTTTCAATTTATTTCTTTCTATTTCGCAAGGATGGGATGAAATAAAAAATAAGAATGTTATTTTATGAAAGAAATTGAGGCAAAATTGAAAATTTCTGATTTGGCTATTATTGAAAAAGCTAACTTGAAAAAAATCAAAGAGGCGGATGTTTTTGATGTCTATTTTGACAATGAATTTTTGAAACTAAAAGCGCAAGACAAAGTTTTGCGTCTTCGGAAAGAAGGCGACAAAGCATATATTGCATATAAAGGCGCCAGAGAAAAACACAAAGATCTTATTGTCAGAGAAGAAATAGAACCAACCATTTCTTCTTTTGAAGATGGACAATTAATTTTGAAAAATTTAGGTTTTTATGAAATTGTAAGGGTTGAAAAGAAAAGAAGTTTCTTTTCGATTGAAAAATTTCCCTCACTTTCAATCACAATAGACGATTATCCTTTCATCGGACTTTTTTTGGAAATTGAAGGTGAGGAACAAGAAGTTTATGGTTTTTTAAATGATTTTGGTTTTGATCTAGAAAACACTATTCAAAAAAATTGTATGGAAATATTTTTGGATTATTGCAAAGAAAATAAACTTAATTTTGAAAATCCAGAAAAGCATTTGACGTTTGAGGATGAATCTAATCTGAAATTGGTAAAAATTTAGAAAATCCTCGCAGGTTCAAGCGTCTCGCTTGAATCGCATAGTTCTGGTAATTCTATATCGAGTAGCTAAAATTAAGCTTTACTAGAAATAAAAGGTTCAGGCGAGGACGCCTGAACCTGCAAGGTATTAATTTTATAAATAACTATGAAAGCAATTATTTTTGATTTTGATGGCGTAATTCATGATACATATGAAATGGCCTATCAAATAAACCTTAAGATTTCAGGCGAAAATCTAACTCGAGAACAGCATAGGGATTTTTTTAATGGAAATATCTTTGAAAAAGTAGTGGTTGATGAGGAAAAGGAAAGGGCGGAGAGTGAGCAATTTTATGAGTTACAAAATGAAGCATACAAATATCTAAAAATTGACGAAAATATTAAAACAAATTTAGAAAAGTTGTCAAAAAAATATTCCTTGTTTATTATTTCATCCAATCAAGAAGAGGCTTTGGACAACTATTTTCAGAATAATAAATTTATCCATATTTTCAGGGAAATATTAGGAGCTGAAACGCATAAATCGAAAGTTGAAAAGTTCAAGTATTTATTTGAGAAATATAGTTTAGAAGCAGATGATTGTATTTTTGTTACTGACACGTTGGGAGACATATTGGAAGGGAATAAAGTCGGAGTCAAAACAATCGCAGTCGATTTTGGCTTTCACAAAAAAGATAGACTTGAAAAAGGAAATCCATTTAAAATAGTGTCAAGTTTTGAGGAAATAACAGAAGTAATAAATAACCTGCAATGATGGTGTAATACGTATTATAATACGTATTAAAATATGTATCTCGCAGGTTCAAGCGTCTCGCTTGAATCGCATAGTTCTGGTAAAATTATAATTATTTTGTAAGCAAATTTAAAGAAAAATGCCTTCAATAAGAATTTCTAAAAATGAAAATTCCAATGTATATTTCGTCACTCTAACTGTTAAAAAATGGTATTATGTATTTGATCGCTATTTCCGATGGAATATTTTAGCTAATTCTTTGAAATATTTGAAAGAAAATAAAAATCTCAAAATATACAGTTTTGTGTTTATGATCAATCATATCCATTTGATAATTTACTGCGAGGATGCCATTGGATTCCTTCGCGATTTTAAGGGTTTTACTTCTAAAGAAATTCAAAAAAATATCGAAAAAACTGAACCTAATTTATTGAAACTATTTTTGAATGAAAAAAATCAATTTGAATTTTGGGAAAAAACTAATATGCCTAAAATAATTGAGAGCGAGGATTTTTATTCTCAGAAAGTAAAATATATAAATGACAATCCAATCAAGAGAGGCTATGTGACACAAGCAGAAAATTGGTATTGGTCTAGTGCTAATTTGAATTGTGAATTGAAGGTAGATGATATAAATGATTTGGTTTTGCCAGAAACGAGAGGTTCAGGCGAGGACGCCTGAACCTGCAAGATTATAATAAAAATATACAAGATTAAATCGGATGCATCGCAGGTTCAAGCGTCTCGCTTGAACCGCACAGTTCTGATAATTTTCTGTTCGGGAGTTAAACTTTACCAGAAATAAAAGGTTCAGGCGAGGACGCCTGAACCTGCCAAGCACAATAGATTCAAAATTTTATTTTATGAAAAAGTTGAAACAGCCATTTTTACTTAAAAATGTTATCAAGAATTATGAGTGGGGGCAAAAGGGAGAAAAAGCTTTCATCCCGAATTTTCTTGGAACAAAAGCCAAAAAGAATGTTTCTTACGCTGAGTTGTGGATGGGGGCGCATCCAAATGGGCCGTCAAAAATACGATTAGAAAATCGCTGGGTTGAGCTTGGTGAAGCTATCCAAAAATATCCCAAAGAAATTTTGGGTAATTCCAAAAAAGAGCTGCCTTTTCTTTTGAAAATTCTTTCAGCAGAGAAAGTGCTTTCTATTCAGGTTCATCCCAACAAAAATCAGGCAGAAGAATAGTTCTTCGCGGATATTACTCATAACGAAGGGAGAATTGTTCATAGGATGGGGAGGAAAAAGGAAGTTATTCAAAAAATCTCAAGCGATTTTGATTCCGGCAATTCTTGGCGAGTTTAGGATAAGCACGCAGGTTGGTTGCGAATTTTTTGAAACAAAATAAATAGGGCCTGTGGATAACTTTATTTTTTTGCATTTGACAAAAAAAATCTATAATTTTAATATATAAGTATTAATGAATAAATTCTTTGAGGGTAGTATCCATTTTAATCTTTGATAAGCTTGATTGCAGGAAATAATTTTTTGAAATAAAAATATAGTAATTTATTTCTTTAAAAAAAACAAAATGAAGAAAAACATTAATAAGGTTTGGGGGGTGTTTGTGCTAACGCTTGTTTTTTTCGTGTTTAGCATAGCTCAAGCTCAAGCATCTGAGTATTATGTTGCTCCAACTGGGGCAGACACTAACCCTGGGACACTAGCCAGTCCTTGGAAAACAATTGGAAAGGCAAACTCTGTTTTGCAACCAGGGGACACTGTTTATTTAAGAGCAGGAACCTACAAGGAAAAAATCAGCCCCAGCAAATCAGGTGCAAGCGGAAGTCTAATAACCTATTCTAGATATAATTCAGAAATTGTTAAAATCTCAAATCCGTCAGGTGCTGGTGCAGACCTAAAAGGCAAAAGTTTTATAACTCTATTTGGATTGCAATTTGTTGGCAACGCCGGCTTTGCTATTGACGCAAAGAATACTTCTGGAATTTATTCCAACATCACACTTCAGGATTGTTACTTTAACGATTCAAACGCATGGGCACATGCAAGGATCGACAGGGTTGATTATTTGAAAATTTTGAATTGTACCTTCGATTATATCTGCACATCTTCGACTGCTCAATCAGCAAGAGGTTATGGTCGTCCCATTGGAGATCTTTTGTACCTACTAGATAGTCATTACGGCTTGTTTGAGGGGAACACTTTTAATAACGCTGCTCATGTAGATATGACCATTAGAACTGAGAGCAGAGGAGATAAAACTTCTTGTATTATAAGAAATAATCTATTTAACAATAGATTGCATCATGCTCTTGAAATTTACGATAAAGCGTCTAGCAATATTATTGAAAATAATATTATCAAAGATTGTGGTGAGGATTCTAAGCTCAATTATTGTGGGTCAAGTGAAGACCGATCTATGGCGAGAAGCGGACATAGCGCTATGCATATTAGTCATACTAAAAATAACATCATAAGGGAAAATCTGATTGTTAATTGTGGAAAATTGGATTTAACAACCTATAAAGTTGGTTATACGCCGGCAATGAATAACTATATTTATAACAACACCATTGATCGCAATCAGTGGGGGTGGCACATTCAAGGTGATGTAGCTAGTTATGACAATGTTTTTAAAAATAACATTTTCTCAAATTCTGCTTCTTATGCGATATATAGAATAATAAACAATACTCCGCGAAATAATTATTTTGTTAATAATAATTTTTTAAGCGGAGATCTTAAGTTCTCTCCAGAGTCTGGAACTGTTTCGTTAGCGAATCTTCAAAGTAATTATCCATCAGAATGGTATGGTAATAAATCAGTGGCGCCTAATTATGAGGATGCACAAGCGGGTAATTATAAACTTAATAATGCCTCTCCAATGATAGATAGCGCAATGTTTTTAACCAACACGACAAGTGCTGGCAGTGGAACAACAATTTCTGTTAAGGATGCAAAATACTTTACTGATGGTCAAGGAATTATCGAAGGCGACACAATCCAACTAGAGGGTCAAACGCAAAAAGTTAAAATTAAAAGTATCGATTACGTGGCCAACACTATTACAATTGATAATTCTTTAACCTGGAAGGCTGGGCAAGGAGTAAGCCTAGCTTACAATGGCACCGCTCCAGATATCGGAGCATATGAATCCGGAGAAACAGTTTCACCACCACCACCGCCACCTCCACCAACTTGCA
>DCUU01000074.1 GCA_002328565.1 Candidatus Moranbacteria bacterium UBA2206 | reverse complement strand
AACTTGCTAGAAAGATTTTTTTATTTTAATTGTCGCCCTTATAAAAAAATCGGTGACATAATTATTAAACAATCATAATCATTAATATTAAAATGCGACTAAAATTCTCGTCCGGGTGGACCCGAATTTTTCTATTCGTACTCTTTGTCTCACTAATCATAACCACCCGCCATGCGCAATTAATAAATGCGCAAAACAAAAATGAAAACGATGAAAATTTCGAAATACAAAATAAAAATTTTACGCCAGAAAATTCAGCTGATTTCACAATTCCAGATCAATTAAAATACGATCCGCGTGAAATTGAAAAAGTCGCTGAATTTGCCAGTCGCGAAACCGGTGTCAGAAAAGACTTTCTGATGGGACTTCTTGTGGTCGAATCTGATCTAGGAAAAAATACTGGTGAATGCACCTACCAAGAAGTGGAACAGGATGCGCAAAAAAGTTATGGCCTAGGTTGGCTAAGCCACCGCGCTTGGAAAACTTTTGAAGAAAGAAGGAACACTTTCAAAAAAATTGCTGACAATCTTGGCTATGACTATAGGGAACAAAAAGTTTCCTGCAACCCCGCTAATTATGCTGGAACTGGAGGCGCTATGGGTATACCCCAATTTATGCCTGACACTTGGTTAGAATACGAGGATAGGATTTCAGAAATCACCAAAGAGGAAAACCCCGATCCTTGGGATATGAACGCTGGGGTGATAGCTATGGCACTCAAGCTTTCCGATGTTCCAGGAGTAACTAACCACAATATTTGGTCTGAAAGAAATGCAGCCAAATTATATCTTTCTGGCACAACCTCCAGTCGATATGACTGGTATGCTAATTCGGCCATCTACTGGTCAAGAAACTACTTGTCTTTATTGACTTAGTTTTCTAAAAAAAATCCGGATTTATCCGGATTTTTTCTTGAAATATTTTTTGAGATTTTATTTTATTTTTAGAATATATTAGAATGAGAACATGCCTAAAAAACTACTCTTAGAAAAATTGAATAAGCAAATGTTTGCCTGCGCTCAATGTGCCCTTCGAAAAACCTGCCATCAAGTCGTTCCCGGCGAAGGTTATGCTAAAGCTAAAATAATGTTCATCGGCGAAGGCCCAGGGAAAAAAGAAGATGAGCTTGGTCGCCCTTTTGTCGGCTCGGCCGGGAAATTTCTCGATGAAATGTTGGCAATTATAAAATTAAAAAGAGAGAATATATATATTGCGAACGTAGTAAAATGTCGCCCACCAGAAAATCGTGATCCACTCCCACAGGAAGCAGTCACTTGTTGGCCATGGCTACTTGAGCAAATAAAAATAATTCAACCAAAATTAATTGTCACCCTTGGTCGCCATTCAATGGAAAGATTTCTTCCTAACCATAAGATTTCCCAAATGCATGGAACACTGGTCATAAAAACAATTCCCGAAATCGGAAAACAAAATTTCTACACCCTCTACCATCCCGCCGCCGCACTCTACAATGGCTCCATGCGCGAAACTTTGATTCAAGATTTCAAAAAAATCCCCAAGGTTTTGAAAAAAATTGAGCGAGAAAAATAACCACTAAAAAAATCGCCTTGCCAGCGATTTTGTTTATTGTGGGCAAGGAGGGACTCGAACCCTCAATCCGCGAACGGAGCGACATTTTAAGTGTCGTGCGTATACCAATTCCGCCACTCGCCCAAAAATTATTTCTTTTTTATATTTCTGCCTCTATGTGTTGGTTTTAAGCTATGACAATTAGGACAAAGCACCCGTAAATTTTTTATTCTATTATCCTTGCTATCCCCATTGATATGATCAAGCTCTAATGGCAATCTGCCATCTTTTGAAACTTTATGCCAACCACATTCTTCGCAAAACTTAGATTTTAGTTTTGCTTCAAATAATCTTTTCTTTAATTTATAACTTTGAAAATAACTATTCTTAACTAAAATATCTTTTAACTCTATCCTAGGCTTTCCAACTATATGTAACCCCTTGCTCCAACCCATACCTCTGAAATGTGCCGTATTTATTTTATAAAATTCAATATATTTTTTTGTTTGTGAATAATTTCCACCCGCTTCCTTTAATCCCAATTTAGATAATACCTGCCTTATGCTTGTACTATTCTTAGCAGCTTCTCTTAGCTGATTCTCCGTCCATGTTCTTTTTTTGTTTGTTTTCATATTTATGGTAGGCTTGTTTTGTGTATTATACTACAAGTATACCATAAATAATAAATCCAGCAATTTTTCGAGGTCGCGTCCGGACTTTTTATCTGGCATAGCCAGAGAACCGGAGTAAAGGGTTTTGTCTGGCTACGCCAGATCTGGCAAAGCCAGACAGACTAACCCTTCTCCCTCTTGAGGTCCGAAGCAGATTTGCACTGCTGTAGAGGGTTTTGCAGACCCTTGCCTAGCTCCTCGGCCATCGGACCATATATTATTTTTCTAAAGAATATTTTAATCGTTCTTTCAATAAATCTCTTTGTTGATGAGTTTTTAAAAAATATTCTCTTTCTGTAGCATCTTTCTTGTTTTTATAGGCCTCGTAATAAACTAGAACAAAAGGCACTCGAGATTTAGTTGATTTTACCACCCCCTTATTATGATTTTCAAATCTTTTCCTTAAATCCGTCGAGTATCCTATATAAATATTCTTGTCTTTTTTACTCTGCAAAACATAAACATAATACATAAGATAAATATTAGATTATAGGAGGATTCGGTCTGGCTACGCCAGATCTGGCGTAGCCAGACCACGCGACCATAACTATGCTCTATACTATCAAAGCGATTTGTTTCAGTCAACAAAAAACCCCCTGTCCGAAGACAAGGGATTTCTTGTTATATGCTACATGTTTTATACTACATGATTATAATATCACTTCCGCTTCCAAATTTCTTCTCCCAAAAGCAAAGGCTTCTTTTTTGGTTTCCATATATATGTCTATATGATTACCTTTGATCGCGCCCCCACGATCCTGACAGATATAAATTCCCATATCAGAAATTCTAATCTTAGTTCCCATTGGAAATTGTGGTGGACAAGCGATAGTTTCTTTTTCTTTGACCTTAAGCCCTGAAGCTGTGATTCCGTCAGACTTACCACATTCGTCAGCGGCGGCAGTATAAGCCGAAGCATTGATGGTAAATTTTCCTTTTGGATATACGGCTTTTTTTCTTTTTTCAGCATATCTCTCCAAAGCTTTTTCTCTTTTTATTTGTTCCTCAGTTTTTTGCGGTTCCTTCTCTTTTTTAAATCCTTCAAACTTATTATCATTATAAGCTAGAAAGATATTTTTTTGAGAAAAAATAGCTAAGTTTGTTTTTGTTTCATTAGAATCCTTTGCTTCCACTGCCATTGCCGTATTTGAAAAAATAATGACAACAGCGACTAAAAGCACAATAGATGCACTAATGATACGCATGTACGATATTTGAATTATTAAAAATCTACTCTAGGCCAACTAAAAAAGGCTTTTGAACCTTATTTGATTGACTTAGGAGTATAGCAGATTTGGGCATTATCGTCAATAGCCATAAACGTAATTTTGCCTTATTTGAGCCATTTATATTTTTCGATAAACTTATTTTGGCTTATATAAAACAAAAAAGGCCCATTGGGCTTATTTTTTCTTTCTGGCTTATTTAAGGCTTATTTCTTGCCAGCTAAAATAGAATTTATTATCCCCTCATCTTGGCAAGTATATTTATTGCTGGCGCTATAGGATCTTCTTTTGGGGCCATAGCACCCTCCATTATCTTTGTTGAGTGTCGCCATCATTGGCATCAAAAATCCCATATTGCGAGATGTGAAATAACCATAGAGATCTTTTAGCGTTTTAGCTCTTTTATCTCTATCCATCCGAGCAAAAACACTCATATCGTCAAAAAGTAACCCGCTCCAGTCCAGATGCAAAAGAACATTATTTGCTTTTTTCGAATATTTCTCATGCCAAAGAAGTGCCCAGCAACTTTGCAGGTGGCTCCAGCATGGCCCCTCTTCAATTACCCCATCCTCTCCAATTCCCACCCCGCCTTCAATATAATCAAACATCCGCAAATATTTTTCATCTGTGATATTACCAGTTTGCGCTCCAATCACAATTTCAATCCCTTTTTCCTTGGCATAACTTCTCATATCTTCCAAAACGCTCGCCATTTTTGATTTCTCCAAATTGGCGCTATCTTGAAAATAAATTTGGCCGAAAAGAAAACTCTGAATTCCAATATCCATCGCTTCGCGAGTTATATGCTTTATATATTCCCGATATTCCTTTTCACTAATATTTGGCTTGCAAGTATGTTCGCCCCAAATGTTTTTCGAACCGTTCCGACACATATCAGAAAAATCAAACTCTTTTCCATTATCCTCGAAAGAACGCTCGCCAGTTCTAATTGCTTCCGCAATAAACATGCCATAAATTATCCCTGGTTTTTTTATTTTTTCCATAATCTCCGTGGCTTTTTGAAAGTCAGGCGTGTCCACCCAAGTTTCCAACGCGCGATGAAGATACATGCAATTTGAGCGATTAATCATTGCTACAGCACTCTTGGTGTCTCCGCCATATTCCGAAAGAATTCCATCCGCCACACAACCTTGATTCTTTATCTTATCCATCGAAATTGGTCCTGGTTTATAAACATATTCATATTTTGGCTTAGGCGGTTCTTCCAAGGTTATTTCAACTTTAGCAATTCTTTTTGGAATAGTTACTAAAACTGGCGGAGTATTATCAATTTGATCCATTTTTTTCGAAACTACCAAAATAAATGCCGATGAAAGAATAATCAGAAAAACCACGCCCCAGAAAGTTCCTATTTTTTTATTTTTAAGGTACCACCAAAAATACGCTTCTTTTTCAGCACTATAATCATCATTACTAAATTTATTTTTTCTCCAATACATAAAACTATCTTGCTTTTATTATACAACACATCTAGAAGTTTTATTTTACCACAAAATTTGTATTTAGTCTCATAAGGCAATCCTATCTTCAACAATCAATTGCAAC
>DCUU01000032.1 GCA_002328565.1 Candidatus Moranbacteria bacterium UBA2206 | reverse complement strand
AAATTTTCTTTCCATAATTTTATCCTACAACAAATCTAAAAAAACACCAGAAAAAATTCCCCTATCATCCCAAATACCACACTGGAATAAATTTTACATTACTGTGACTAATTTCCATTTCCCCAATAAAACCCTTAGTTAGAATAAGCGCTGATTTTGATGGATATTTTTCCAAAAAACTTCGGAAGCTTCGACTAAGTTGCGCGGACTTAAAATTAGAGTACTTCACTTCTATTGGCACAATTTTTTTCTCATCTGCCAGCACAAAATCCACTTCAGCGCCGGCTAGCGTCCGCCAAAAACAAATGCGACGATTATCAAGCACATCAAATTTCAAAAAGGAAAAAGCGGTGTTCTCAACCAACGCGCCAGCGTCAGACCTCGAATCTAAAGAATTAAAATTGTCCAAAATATAATTTCGCAGTCCAGTATTTATAAAATATATCTTGGGGATCTTCTTAAGCTCTGAGATTCTATTTTTCGAATAAGGAGTAAGTAAAGAGATGATATATGTTTGCTCCAAGATTGAAAGATAATGTTTGATTTCTTTGAAATAACTTTGAATATCAGTTGCCAAGTTATTATAATTAAGCAAATTACCATTTTGTGCCGCCAACACCGCTACCAAACGCTTAAACACGCTGTGGTCAGCAATTTTTAGAAGCTCGGTAATGTCCTCGGTAATATAAGTATTGTAAATATTTTTTAAAATTATTCTTTTTGTTTCCAGATTTGAAGTCGCAATTACCGCTGGATATCCGCCCCATACGGCATATTCTTCGAAAAGTTTTCTAAAATCTTCTTGGAATATATCATCTGTCGCAACTTTGAATTTTTGACCACTCTGGATAAATTTTCTAACTTCCTCATTTTTTTCTTTATACACGTTATAAAGTTGTACTGAGCGTATTTTTAGAAATTCCGCCCATGTAACCGGCCAGAGGTTAAAAAAGAAAACTCTACCCACCAAAAACTTGGCGGTCTTATTGGTGAGTTCCAAAGAAGATGAACCGGTAATAATAAATTTGATATTCGGATATAAATCGTATAGCAGTTTCAAGATGCGTCCACCTTTTTCCAAATATTGAAATTCGTCAATGAAAAAATACCAACGACTGTTGTCTGAACCAACAAAACTTTTCACATAAGTTTTTGGATCGCGTGCAAATTTCTCCAGCAATTCTTCATCTTCAAAAGTGATAGAAATGATTTTTTTCGGATCTACTTTTTTTTCTACAATCAACCAACTCTCCAACATTTTAAGAAGAGTCGTTTTTCCTGCTTGTCGTGGCCCCTTAATAGCATAAATTTCCCGCCTATCAATCCATTTTTTCAAGTCATCTAGCAGAAATCTCTCAAATTGGCTATTATTCATAATTTTTTTAATATTAACCCGATTATTATTAAATGCATTTTAATAATAATCTCCTCGTCGATAAATGTCAAGCCTATCAATCAATTATCTCTGAATTATATTAAGACAAATCCGATAACCACTTTTGCACTACAAATAAGGCTTTTTTGCGATTCATAATCTTATTATGCCCAGACAAGACTATTTCAAAATCCAACTGACTGATAATATTAAGTGCTTTTGCAAAGCTTTTCTTATCTGAAGAATAACAATTAGTATAAATTTCACCATTGTATAGTAAATCTCCAGACACTAAAATTTTATGCGCATGATCATAATACACGCAAGAATCATTTGAATGACCTCCGAGATGTATTACTTCAAAGCAATAATCAAACCAATTAATTATATTTTTTTTAATCGGTATCATATCTGGAATCTGGATTATAAAATCATTACAAATTTGCTGTGCTGTCTTATCAACCAAATTAACCAATTTAGATTCATCAAAATTTTCTGCTTTTAAATATTCCAAGGCCCAACCGCTTCGATTTTGCATCGCATTTACAATTACTTTTGGAACGATAAATTCCTCTGCCATAAAATCTGCGATGCCACCTATATGATCGAAATGCGAATGAGTTAATGCAACCAGAAAATTATCTATTTTCAGTTTATTTATGAATTTCTTTATTGAAAAAAGACCTAAGCCGACATCGAAAATTAAGCAACTATTATCCTTTTTGAATAAAAAAATATTACAACCCTCCCTGTTCCAAGGTTCATTAATCTGAAAAATATCTTTTTTAATTTTCTCTGATATAAATTGCTTATTCATAATCTCATTATACAACAAAAAGACTAGCCTTTGCATTAATATTATTTTTTTAGATTGTTCCCACCACCGCCTTCCAAAGAGCACGCACAAAAACAAGAATAACGGAAGTGTATAGAATCCAATAGACGTTGGCAATTAGTCCGCTTAGCATAAATATCATCCAATCTTTTTTAGTTAGACCGTTTCGATTTTTTTTGAAAAAAGACAAAGTAACAAAAGGGTCGCTCATACAACTCAAAACTACAAATCCCAGCGCTCCACGCGCCGCCACGGAATTAAGTGAAAGTTGCATGAAAATTCTCGGAATAAAAAAGATAATTTTCAAAATTATATTATAACTTTCAATTTTTCGAATACGCTTTATAATCTGCCCGATGACATCTTCCGTTGAAGAAATCCACTGGCTGCCAGTTTTTTCATAATGCAAAAGAAAAGCCAAACAAATCACCATTGCCCCAAGTCCCGCGATGATTCCACCACGCAAATCTCCGAGTGCAAGCATAATAGCCGGATAAGCTACTCGGTCATAATAGACACTGGAAGCACTCCAAATTCCCCAACCGGAAAGCATGCCCGCCCATTTACTTTTATAGATAGCTGAAATAAATTCAGATTTTTCTCCAAAAAAATACAGCGAAACAAAGAAGGAAGAAAACACCAAGACAAATCCGAAAAGCAAACTCTCTATCCATAATATAGCGCGTGAGCCTTGAGTGATTTCTTTTATTATCGGACCGTCAATAATTCTAATATCGATATCATTTTTGATATCATAATAGAAGCCAATTGATGCAATCAGATTATGCGTTGCGCGAGAAGAAATATCGCCCGCTTCGTTATAATTTTTGTCAAAGGCGCTTATGCGCAAAATTCCACCTTCAGCAATTCGTTCAACTTTCGCATCCGTTTTTTTCTTGGCAATTATTTTTAAATTTTCAATTATTAAATTTAGATTTTTAGCAGATGAGGTATTTTTAGCTATAACTATAATATCCGTTTGCGCTTCATAACCACGATTAAAATTTAGAAGCGCAAAGAAAATAACCGCCGTAGCAAACAGCAGAGTCAACCAAAATGTCTTCAATTTGAATATTCCTCTAAACATAATCCTATTTTAAATTAACCTGATATTATACACCTAAATCACTATTTTGTCCAGTATAAAATCATGATTTTGCTTTAATAAAGCAAAAAGCAGAGTCGTATTGTCTGCTTTTGCTTTGTTTTTGCCAAAAATTGGCGATAAATTAGAATAATTTGGTACTGAGATATTTTTCCCCTCGATCAGGAAAAATGATTGCGATTCTGCCTTTGTCTATTTTTTTGGCAATTTCAAGAGTAGCGAGCATCGTGGCTCCACTGGACATTCCCACAAAAAGTCCTTCTCGTTTGGCCAGTTGTCTTGTCATTTCAAAAGCTTTTTCACTTTCTATCGTCACAAATTCATCAATCTTTTTTTCATCATACAATTTGGGCACAATCGCCTCTTCCATATTTTTCAGTCCTTGAATATAATGATTTTTTTCCGGATAAGCACAAACTATTTTTATCTGCGGATTCATTTTTTTGAGATATTCACCCACCCCCATAATCGTTCCGGAAGTTCCAATCGAAGAAACAAAATAGTCTATCTTCTCATTCATGTCCTGCCAAATTTCCTGGGCTGTCGCTTCATAATGTGCCAATTTATTATTCTTATTAGAAAATTGATCCGGCATAAAATATTTCTCCGGATTTTTTTTGACCATTTGACGCGCTTTCAAAATTGCGCCGTCCGTGCCTAGATTCCCATCAGTCAAAATTATTTTGGCGCCATAGGCTTTGATCATTTTTTGCCTTTCAACCGAAACTGCCGAGCTCATCACAATTTCCACTGAGTAGCCCAAAACTGTGCCAATCATCGCCAAACCAATGCCAGTGTTGCCGGAAGTCGGTTCGATGATGGTTTTCTTTTTTGTTAACTGTCCATTCTTCTCAGCTTCACGAATCATCTTCAGAGCAATCCTGTCTTTGATGCTTCCACCAGGATTAACGCCTTCCAGCTTGGCAAAAATTTCCACTCCCTTTTTCAAATTGAAATTATTGATTCTCACCATCGGCGTGTTGCCAATTTGCTCTAGAATGTTTTTGTAAATCATAGAATTATTAATGAGATTTCATACACTTAAATATATTGAGAGCTTACGAAGGCGATTAGTAATCTATTTTTATAGATTAGATTGCATTACTGTCGAGGCTTTGCTTTTCCAAAAAACTTTTACGCCGAAGCGCGTTCGATATATTTAAGTGCATGAAATAATCCTCATTTTGAATTAAAAAATCTCGATTACCTCGAGAAATATTGTTTAGTTTATATTTGAAAGTTATTTAGCTAACAACAAAAATTTCTCGGGCATATTTTTCCAAGACAACAGCATACTATTTGAATCAATTTTTTTCCTTTCTGTTTCATTTTTTAGTTTATAGTTTCTTGAGGCTTAACTTCTTCATCTTCACTTCCAATTGCTTCTCCATCTATTACACTTTTTTCATCTTCGCCTGCTACAGCATCTTCTCCTTTTTTTTCTTCTTCACTAACAGATGCATCCGTTTCGTTTTCGGCTGAAACTTCTTCTCCCTCTTCTCCTTCAGCTCCTTCAATTTCTTCAGCTTCTCCTTCGGCTTCTTCATCTTCCGCTACTTCTTCTTCGATTTCTCCCTCTTCCTCTTCTTCAATTGGATTGTTCAATAAATATTCCACTGGATCACTACATTCCACCTCTTGTTCAATTTTAGTTTCTTCATCACAAAAAACTATTTCACAATCATCTTCTGTGGCAATGTCACACTCCATCGGCAAACACGATTCGTCCTCATCCGGATTACAAAGCGGAACATTATAGGCTTTTCTTCTAGCTAGCTGATAATACCAAATATCTTGTTCTTCATCTCCTGTGCAAGCCTCACCCTCAACCAAAGATTCTGGATCACATTCCCAGACAAAACATTTTTCCGTTTCTGGGTCGCAATCAGCTTGCGCTTCCACGATATAGTTTTTGAAAACCACTATACGCAAATATGTCGCACCGACTGAACCAAACAGCAAGAGAAACGCTACTATGAAAAATATTTTATTTTTTTTGTCCATTTTTTATTTTTAACTTATTTTCTATACTTCTATCTTACCACTCTCACATTTTCCGTCAATCGATAATTTTTCTTATTTTATCTTCTCAATTTCCTCTAAGAGCGTCGAAAGAATTTGATCTTCCTTGACCGATTTTATAACCTTGCCTTTGACAAAAATCGCCCCCATTCCTTTTCCGCCCGCTACGCCAATATCCGCTTCACGCGCCTCTCCAGGACCATTAACCACACAACCCATCACCGCAACCTTAATTGGTTTCTCTATTTCCAAAAGAGCTTCTTCTATTTTCAAAGTCAAACCAATAAGATCTATTTCTGTTCTTCCACAAGTCGGACAAGAAATTAGTTCTGCACCTCTCTTTCGATTTTCCACCGCTTTCAATATCGCCCAACCAGCCTTGATTTCATCCTCAGGAGTTCCCGTAAGCGAAACTCGGATAGTTGCTCCAATTCCTTCGTTAACCAATGAACCTATGCCAATCGCATTTTTTATCGTTCCCGTAAAGGGAGTTCCGGCATGAGTCACCCCCAAATGAAGCGGATAATCAACTTTTTTAGCCAGTAATTTATATGATTCAATCATAAGTGGCACATCGCTAAATTTTATCGAAATTAACATTTCACGAAAATTCAGCTTTTCCAAAATTCGCACGTGTTTCATTGCTGATTCAACCGCTGCTTTTGGTGTTTGGCCATACTTAGCTAGCAAATCTTTTTCGATTGATCCAGCGTTAACTCCAATCCTAATTGGAACTTTATTTTTCTTGCAAGCCATCACTACTGCCTTCACTTTTTCTTCAGATCCAATATTGCCAGGATTTATTCTAATTTTATCCACGCCTTGTGCGATAGCTTCCAAGGCTAATTTGTAATCAAAATGAATATCCGCTACTAATGGAATGTGAATTTGTTTTTTTATCTTTCCAATTGCTTTGGCCGCTTCCATATCGAGTACCGCCACTCGCACAATTTCACAACCAATTTTTTCCAGCGCCAAAATTTGCTTGACTGTTGCCTTCACATCACGCGTATCAGTATTGCACATTGATTGAACTCGCACTGGATTATTCCCACCCAATTTATACGGCCCGACTTTCACAACTCTTGAAATATATTTTTTCATAATATTGAAAATTTTATAAATTAAATTTATCCGATTTCCACAAAAAATTCTAGGTATTTTTTCTTTAAAATTTCTTTCACTTTCAAGGCTTCTTTTTTAGTTTTAAAAATTCCAAAAACTGTTGGGCCTTTGCCAGTGATTGAAGCGCCTAATGCACCAAAAGAAATCAAGCAATTTTTGAGCTCTTTGATAATTGGAAATTTTTCCTCGGCGACAATCTCAAAATCATTATACAGCCAATTTGACATTTTTTCCAAACTGGAAAAATCACTAATCATTTTTTGCGAAATATTTCTTCTCTTATCATTATTCATAAACCACATTCGCTTATCCAACTCTCCATAGGCCCAGCCAGTACCAATTTCTCCTTTCGGATTAATGAGAAGAAAATTCAATTTAGGAAAGATTGCAATCGGTTTCAATTTTTCTCCCGCCCCGCTAACATAAGAGCAATTTTCTTTAAGCAAGAAAAAAGGAATATCCTTACCAACTTCCGCCGCCACTCCAACCATTTTTTTGAAACTTAGGATATTGTCAAAATACTCATTCAGCGCCAAAAGAAAGCTCGCACCATTAGAACTTCCGCCACCAAGTCCCGCCAAAGCTGGAATTCTTTTTTTAATTTTGATTTCGAGTCCAATTTTTTTTCTTGATACTTTAAAAAACTCTTCCGCTATTTTCCAACAAATATTTCTCTCGTCCGTCGGAATACTTTTGTCATCACAAGATATATTGATGCCATCTTTTTTTTCATCAAAAATAATTTCTATTTCATCAAACATATTTTCGGTTTTGACAATCACTGAACGCAGACCATGAAAGCCGTTGGGCAATTTTTCAATAATTTCCAAAGTCAGATTTATTTTTGCTGGAGAAATTGTCTTAGTTTTTTTCATTTTCAATCAAATAAACTGTTTAATCTTTAAATAACTTTTTTCAAACTAACAATAACAAAAACCTGAACCCCCTCGCCTCGACCAAAAGCAGTCAAACCTTCGCCACTTGTAGCATTAATTCCAATTATGTTTTTTTCTATGCCCAAAATTTCCACCAACCTGTTTTTCATTCGCTCTTCAATCGGTAAAATTTTTGGCTTTTTGGCTTCGACGGAAATTCCTAGATTATTAATCGCATAGCCATCCTCTTTCATATGCGAAAGTGCTACTTTCAGATATTCAGCGCTATCTACTATTCCATTCTTACACATCTCATCAGCATAAACAGAAAAATTAATTCTTCCCAGAGCTTGCTCGATAGCTGCGCAAATCGCATGCAAAATAGGATCTCCATCAGAATTGGATTCTAATCCCTTTTCTCCTTCAATTTCAATCCCTCCCAAAACAAATTTTTTGTTCGCATCCTCCGAAAATCGATGCGAATCTTGCCCAAAGCCTACTCTAAACATAAGTTTAAAATTATTTTTTATTCTTCAGAATTATTTTTGCCAACGCCAAATCAAGTGGCGTGGTTATTTTGAAATTATTTTGCGAAGCTTCAATTACTTTCACTTTTTTTCCTAATCTTTCTACAAGCGAAACATCATCAGTCCCCAAAAAATTATCCTCCTTAGCTTTGAAAAAAGCTTTGACTGCCAAATGAAATTTTATCGCTTGAGGAGTTTGCATATTCCAAAGATTGCTCCTGTCAATCACCCCCAGAGATTTTCCATTTTTGTCTACCTGCCGAATAGTATCCTTGGTTTTATGTGCCACCACTGAAGCTCCGTGTTTTTTAGCCATTAGCACGACTTCAACAATTTCATCTTGAGCTACAAAAGGATTAGCACCATTGTGAAAAATTAAGATTGAATCTTTTTCTATTTTTTTGAAATTTTCCTTAACAAAACTAACACTATTGTACCCACTATCTTGTCTTTCTTTTCCTCCAAAAACTATATTTCTAACCTTTTTAAATTTATATTTTTCAATAATACGCCGAAAAACTTTTTTTTCTTCTTCTTTTATCACAAGAATAATTTCATCTATCATGCTCGATTTTTCAAAATTATCCAAAGCATAAAAAATAAGGGGCTTGTTTCCCAAATTGAGTAGTGTTTTGTTTTTGCCCGCTCCCATTCTTTTCCCCATTCCCGAAGCGAGAACAATTGCAATGTTCATAATTTATTTTTGATTAAAAATATTTTTAGCCTCTTCTCTCGCCCAAAAGATCGCTTTTTTGATGTCTTCCAGCTCTGGATTTTTCACATTTTTATGATTTTCCATCACTTTCCTTATTGTCTCATAAATATCTAGAATTTTACATTCTCCATCTAAAAATTTTCCTACCATAAAATCATTGGTCGCGTTCATCACAGCTGGAAGTGTTCCAAGTTCTTTGGCGGCCCAAAAGGCCAAACCGAGACAAGGGAATCTTTCCAAGTCAGGCTCCTTGAAGGATAAATTTTTGGAAAAATTAAAACGCTTGATTGGTGCTTCCCAACGCTCCGGATAGGAAAGGGCGTATTGAATTGGGAGTCTCATGTCCGGATCAGAAAGTTGCGCAATAATACTGGCATCGGAATATTCCACCATTGAATGGATGATACTTTCTGGATGAATCACTACTTTTATTTTTTCAATCGGCATATCATAAAGCCACATCGCCTCAATCACTTCAAAACCCTTATTCATAAGCGTCGCTGAATCAATCGTGATTTTTTTTCCCATACTCCAAGTTTTGTGCCCCAGCGCCTCTTCCACACTAGCACTTTCAATTTCTTCTTTAGTTTTATCACGAAGTGCTCCACCAGAACAAGTGACAATCAATTGATGCACGGTTTTTATATCCTCGCCATTTAGACATTGAAAAAGAGCGCTATGTTCAGAATCAATCGGCATAATTTTCACTCCATTCTCTTTGGCTTTTCTCATCACAATTTCTCCCGCCGACACCAGTGTTTCCTTGTTTGCCAAAGCCACATTTTTTTTCTTTTCTATCGCTGCCAAAGTCGCATCAATGCCCGCCAAACTCACAACTGCATTTATTAAAGTATCATACTCTTCCAACTGAGCGATTTGAATATTAGCTTTTTCTCCAAAAAAAATAGGAACGGTGATTTGCCCTTCCAATTCTTTTGCTTTTTTTTCATCTGCCACACCAACAAATAACGGTTTATATTTTTCTATTTGTTGTTTTAATAATTCAATATTGCCATTAGCGCCAAGTGCAATAATCTCAAACTTGTCTGGATATTTATCCACTACATCCAAAACCTGCGTCCCCACATTCCCTGTGCTCCCTAAAATGGCTAGTTTTTTCATATATTTTAACTTAAAACTCTAAGCTTACTTTCACATACTATTATATCGGAAAATCAAACAAAAATAAAGGGCGGGTATCATCTCGATGATAACCGCCCCAAACAAATGAAATTAAGTGAAAAAAATCAAACAGTTGCAAAAAGAATAGGGTATTCGGATTCGAGGATAAATCTATCCTCACGACTAATCCCTCCCAATCCTATCTGAAACTCTCCAGCATATTCTTCATAATGCTGGATAAGATTAGTCAGGTGACCTTTTTGAAAATCATCATGAATTGCACTTAAAAGAGATGATATTATTCCCTGTCCTGCCAGCCTACATCCCATAGAAATACCTCCTTAAATCAAGTGTTAAATTTTTTAAAAAATCACCTTAGAGAGCCGAGCGTTGCGACTCCCCACTAAAAAAACTAATTTTCTTGGAATAGTTCTGGAACATTTGCCCAAATAAAACTTGCGGCATAAGTGTTTAATTGTTTATACTCTTCCCAGAAAAAATCCGCAACCGAGTTATCATTTTTTATTAAATCAACAAGAAAATTTATCGCGATTTTCTTTTTTTCTGGGTCCTCAATTCTTACTGCCTGAATTAACGGACCCGTCACTGATTCGTACATTGACTCCTCCTATTTTGAGTTAATATTAATTACTTATCTTAAGATACTAACAAGAATATGTATAAAAATCAAGTTTCTAATGTTCAATGATTTCCAATTTTTCACAAGCCCCGTCTTCTATCCAATAGCTTGGAAACAATTAATTAATTGATTTGGTGTTTGAAAATTAATACCCATGTGCAATCTTTCAGAATTGTAGTAATTCAAATAGACTGGCAATGTTCTGTTAAATATTTTAACATTAGTTGGAACAATTCGTAAACATTCTTCTTGTAGAGTTCGATTAAATCTCTCTACGTAAGAATTATCATTTGGTTTTCTAACTCTAGAATGCCTGTGCAAAATCTTAATTCGTTTACTGAAGTATTGAGAAAACTCACTTCCATTATCGGATTGAATACAATTAAATTTAAAATCTGCTAAGGCCTGAGCTTTTTTCAAAAACTGCACACTTTTCCCTGCGCTAATCTTTTCTGTTGCTAGAGCATAACACCAGCGAGAATAAACATCAATTAGTGTGTAAACATAAATTCTCTTTCTTTTACTAATCATCAGATGAATTGTATCTACCATCACTAAATCCCCAGGTTTTAAGGCTTCAGGACGATCTATAGCTTTATATATTTTCTTCCAAGGACTGCGTTTCTTAATTAATCCAGCATAATCCAATTTTCTCTTAACACTATTTAAACTTACATCAATCCCGTCATTTTTTAGATGTTGATGAATAACCTCACTGCACCGATTATACTTCTTTTTATACTCAATAATTTTATCCACCGTTTCTTCAGAAAGTTCTTTGGGATGATGATGGGGACGAGATGATTCAGTTGGAATGTAGTTAACTCCACCTGAAGGAGATTTCTTTACCCATTTGCTAACTGCGCCTTTACTATATCCGAAATATCTAGCTACAGAACTAACTGATTTACCTGACAAAACCATACTAACTGCCTTGGCTCGAAGTTTTGGCATTTGAGGATTAATTGTATACATATTAGAAACGTTAATTGTTAACTGGTTATTCTATACCAGAAAACGTTTCCAAGCTATTGGGCTATTACGAAGCCCTGCATAAGTTCATTAACATATTG
>DCUU01000063.1 GCA_002328565.1 Candidatus Moranbacteria bacterium UBA2206 | reverse complement strand
CGCTTGACTCATCATTTACTTCCAAGATTCCCGCCAGCGTCCCTAGATTTTCCTGGGTTATGTTTTCTGGTTTTTGGATAAGGATTTCTACTAATGTTCCGGTGCTAGTTTTTTGGCAAACTAAAACATCCTCAAAAGAGGCTTCTAGACTTGAAATTTTTTTGTCGATTTTCTTTTTCGCCATAACAGACTTTTTTCAATATAAGTATAGCAAAAAATTGAAAAATAGTAAAAGTTTTGTTTTTTGCCTATATCTTGATTAAACATTAGATTGTTGCTAGATTATAAAGGTAGTCTTTTTGGTTTATGCCGCGTTCGTCTAGCCCGGTTAGGACGCCAGGTTCTCATCCTGGAAATCATGGGTTCAAATCCCATACGCGGTACAAATCATTAAAAAACAAATTGAAGACGAATGGAATTTTAGATAATAAAAAACAACCCCAAGAGGGGGTGTTTCCAACCACGTTCCTAGATCAGGGAATCCTGACCACGCCGCCGTCCGGCGACAGTTCGGAATACAGGTCTTTGTGCCTATAATACTAGCATATTCTGGAAATAGTTCAAGCGGGCTTGTCAAAATTAAATAGAAATGTCATACCTTTGCGTTTAGTTAAAATGTCATACTTGTGGAAATTATTAAAATATAAATATGGTAAATCCATCTGAAAATTTAATTTTTAAAGAACAAACAAAGCCAATCAGTGAAAACGATGCTAGTCGAATAAATAATCTGGGAAATATTTCTAATGATATTGAGGAATTGAATCATTATCTTGAAAATCCAGATGCGTTGTCAAGTGTAGATGAAAAATATATTGATGGTGTAAGGCAGAGACAGGACGCCTTAAAACAAGACGAAAATTCTTTGTATAGTTTTTCTATTGGAAAAATAAAAAATATTCCAAATTCTAAAGTGATACTGGGCTTAGTTCAAGGTGCGGATGTTTCAATTATAGATAAATATGATAAGCAAACAAATGAATTACTTCAAAACAATGTGCCAGTAACACTTATGACAGCAGAAGAAAAACAACAATATTATGATGCGCAAAGCAGAAGGGATGGTTTTGTCACATATTTGAGAGATAATTTTGGAATTAATCAAGAGGTTGGCAAAAAACTTTATGAAGAAATTGCGAGGCGACAAGAAATTAAGTTGTCTAATAATCAACAAGCTGGGGTAGAAAGTGATGGATTAAGGATGCAAAGAGAAGATCAGAAAAAAATTGATGAAGAAAAAATAGAAGAGGTAAGAAATAGATTAGGCATTCCAATGGGAGAAAACAAAACAGAAAGCGAGATGCCAATTGTTATAGATAGAAATTCGAATATTAAATCATTCGAGAAAGGTACCTCAATAGATAATGTTGTTACAGCTAATGGGTCGGTTTATAAGTATCTTCCCGATGGTAGAACCCAAAGATTCAAAAAGGCTGAAGGAAAAAATTATGAGCCACAAGATGCAACAGTCTTTGTTCCTAACTGGGAATGGATTGAAAAAAATATGCCGAAACAATATCGGGAAAGGAATATTCTTGGAGAAAATAGTGTTGATTATGATCAAATATTATTAGAATTTGTTCAAAATAATTCACAAGGAGGAGATAGAAATAAAAAAGTTTATATTGTTGACGATAAAGATCGCAGGCTAGAAACGAACGAAGAAATTATAAAGGCAGGGAAAAATATATTTCTTTCATTTGGAGAAAAAAATAACGCCGGAGGATATAAGGAACAATTCAAGATTCCAATTACTGCAAGACCAGCAATAGGATATCTAACATTTGATCAAAGAAGATATAAAGAAGGTAATCAGTGGATGAGAGAAAGGCATCTGGGCAATGAGGTTGTTGAAATAACAAGAAAAAATAATAAAAACGAAACCAAATCCTATGTCGAAGAAAATTTGAAAGATTTTGAAAATGTTGAAGTTAAAAAAATGTCTGAATTGCCATATTGGGAAAAAATAAACAAATTTTTGGGCGACAAAGGAATTACTGAAAGTGAAGTCATCATTATTGGAGATGAAGAAAAATGGAAAAGCATTTATGGATCGAATGACTCGAAATCTTCATCTAAACCAAAAGCTATAATATTAAAAAAAGAAATTTTTGATCAGGAAAATATTTCCGATGAAAATATGTCATGGCTAATTCACGAAATTGGACACATTGAATTTTATAAAAGTCTCGGAGAAAAATTGGATGAATATATGGAGGAATATCATAAAAAAGGAGAATACACATCTTCCGAAATGGAAAAAGAAGCTTTTAAAATTCAATTTGAATTTTTGAAAAGTATTGGCAAAACAAAAGAAGAATGTTTAGATTTTATCAAAAAATATTTGGACGATTCTTTCAAAAAAGAAGAAGAAACGGAAAAAGAAAAAGAATTAACTCAAATTGGAAAATATTTAAGCGAAGTCTTTTAAGAAATTATTGTCAAAATCAATCCTTGACACTCTTCAATTTTTCTATACAATATAAATTAGCAGTCGGATGATGCGAGTGCTAATCCCGCACTAACTTAGCACCTGTATCTTCGATACAAATTGGCCGAAGGCCAGTGCTAAGTTAATGCGGGACTAATTACTTTGCTAATTATTAATTTTTCGGTTTTAATCTAATTTTTTAGATTAAAGCAGGAATCAAAAATATGAAATTGAAACCGTTACATGACAATGTTGTCGTGAAACCGATGAGTGCGGAAGAAACTACTGCGTCAGGAATTTTTTTGCCTGACAATGCCAACAAAGAAAAACCGGAAAAGGGAGAGGTGTTGGCAGTGGGTCCAGGGAAAATTATGGATAATGGACAATTGAAATCAATGAATGTGAAAGTTGGCGACAAAGTAATGTTTAAGAAATATTCTCCAGATGAGATAAAAATTGATGAAGAAAAATATCTTTTGGTTAGTGAAGGGGATATACTTGGTATATTAGAATAGTTTTTTGAGATGGCTATCCCGCACCAATTCCAATAAAGATTTTCTTGAAAGTGAAATTTATGTGCGTGGTCGCCTACGGCTTAGTTTATAATTAACATAAAATTTAAAAGCGAATTGGTGCAGGGATGCTCATTTTTGTTCCTGCTTGCTTCGCTCACAGACAAAAATGGCAAAGCAAATTGAAATAGGGGTTGATGCCAGAAAAAAAATAAAATTAGGCATCGATAAAGTGGCAAATACAGTGAAAACTACTCTTGGACCAAAAGGCAGAAATGTCATTTTGGACAAAGGTTTTGGTTCTCCGACAATTACTAACGACGGGGTTTCTATAGCGAAAGAAATTGAATTGGAGGACAAATTCGAAAATATCGGGGCTGGGCTGATCAAGGAAGTGGCGAGCAAAACTAATGATGTGGCGGGAGATGGCACGACTACCTCAACTGTTATGACACAAGCACTAGCGCATGAAGGTTTGAAATTTGTAGAAACAGGGATGAGCCCGATTGAAATTCGTCGAGGGATGGAAATGGCCAAAAATGATGTCGTGGAAATACTTTCTAAAAATTCGAAGAAAGTTAATTCCAAAGAAGAAATTTCTCAAGTAGCCACAATTGCGGCAGAGTCCAAGGAAATGGGCGAGATGATTGCGGAAGTGATGGAAGAAGTGGGAAAAGATGGCGTAATCACCGTGGAAGAATCGCAGACCTTTGGATTTTCCAAAGAAATTGTGGAGGGGATGAATTTTGATAAGGGTTATGTTTCGCCATATATGATCACCGACGTCGAAACGCAAAAAGCCGAACTCAAAGATCCCTATATTTTGATTACTGACAAAAAGATTTCCGCCATTGCTGAAATTTTGCCAATTTTAGAAAAAATTGCCCAGGGCGGAAAAAAAGAATTGGTCATTATCGCTGACGATGTTGACGGCGAAGCCTTGGCAACATTGGTGGTTAATAAGCTGCGAGGGATAATAAATGTTTTGGCAATTAAGGCGCCAGAATATGGTGACGGACGAAAAGCCATACTTGAAGACATTGCAATTCTGACTGGCGGACAAGTTATTACGGAAGAAAAAGGCTTAGATCTAAAGAAAACAGAAATTGCTATGCTTGGCCAAGCGCAAAAAGTAGTGGCGACTAAAGATGACACGACTATTGTTGGGGGCAAAGGAAAAAAAGAAGAAATTGAAACTCGCGTAGCGCAAATCAAAAAGCAAGCGGAAAATTCTGACAATGATTATGACAAAGAGAAATTGCAAAAGCGAATTGCCAAAATTTCCGGTGGCGTAGCCGTGATCAAGGTTGGTGCAGCCACGGAAACTGAACTGACTTATATCAAGCATAAAATGGAAGATGCTCTCTCAGCCACTCGCGCGGCGGTGGAGGAGGGAATTGTGGCCGGTGGAGGCGTGGCTTTGGCCAAAGCGTCCAAAGAACTTCAATTGAAAGATCATGCGGACAAAAGTTATGATTATAAAGCTGGCTACGAAACACTTATTCGATCACTCGGTGAACCGCTAAAACAAATTGCCGCTAATGCCGGGAAAAAAGATCCTGGCGTAGTCTTGGATAAGGTCATTGAAAGCGCAGGGATAAATTTTGGTTATGATGCGATGGAGGATAAATATGTGGAAGATATGCTCAAAGCCGGAATTATTGATCCCCTGAAAGTGACGCGAACAGCTCTGGAAAATGCTGTCTCAGTCTCGGCTATGCTTCTCACCACTGAAGCTGTTGTCACAGATTTGCCAGAGAAAAAAGATGAGCATATGCACGGCGGAATGCCGGGAATGGGCGGAATGGGTGGCATGATGTAGAAAATCCTCTATATTTCTGAAAATATGCAAAAAATCAAGCTTATCGAAAAAGCTTGATTTTTTTTGGGTTTTTGTGCTAGGGTAATCTTTAAGGAGGGTCAAGAAAACTTGGTTTTTGTTGTTTAAAAAATGAATAGAAAATTTTGAATTAGAAATAATTTATTGGAAATTAAATTCACAAAAAACTTCAAATCAGAGAAAGGAAGAAAAGGCCATGTCAAAACAAGAAAAAAATGTTGGGATTGACGAAGAAGATTCTCCAAAACCAAAAAGAGTTGCTTTATTAATTGATTCCATCGATAACCTTCTGAGGGCTAAAGAAGGAATAAAGCTTCTTTATGAAGCAAAAATTCAAGGTGTTATCATCTGGAATTCTTCGTATATTTGCGATATTCGCAAAGATCCGAAGGGCCTTGACGATATATCTCAGGAATGCACTCAAATAAATATTGATATTTTAATCTTTGTTTCAGGGGGTGATTATGCGGAGATTATTCTTGGGAATTTAGGGCACAAGTATGGAAACAAAAAAACATATGTTGTGTCAGTTACGGCGGAGCAATCAATCCTAAATTCAACCCAGATATTTCAAGATGTCATCTCTGGCAATCTTCCAGAAATGGAATATGTTGAATTTGAAAAGGCGGAAAGATTGGCTCCATATGAAATCATGAAATTATTACCGAGTTAGGATAATCCTTATAAGAGGAGGCACAAAATGGCAAAAGAAAAAAATATTCAAGATGTGATTGATAAATTTGAAAGAACGCATGTTCGTATTTTATCTTTGCATACAGATATAAGATATTACGATGGATTACGGCATGTGAGTGGTTTAATACCGAAAAGTGATGAGCAGGTAAAATCAGAAAAAGAGTTGGAAGAAAAATCATCAATGATGAAAATTTTAAAAAATGAAATAGCTCAACGTCTTGGGGTTGAGGCTGTGGTCGCAGAAATGAAACCGGATGAATTTTGGGATTTCCTTCAAAAAAGATAATCTTTTTGGAGGAGTAATTGGGCGTTACCATTATACATGGGGCGCCTGATTTTTTTTCTTGCTAAAGATGCTATTTTTTGATAGGCTTATTTTAGTTGATGGAACTACTGAAGAATTAAATTTCGTAAAAATATTAATTCTTCAGCGACTTATTGATAATGAAAAATATTATGGATGCGATTGAGATTTTGAAAGAGTATAAAAAAAGATTTGATCCGTGTTTGGAAAAATATTTTAAACAGAAGATAAAAAAAGCCAAAGAGGTTGATTTTTTTGCGAGTCAAGCAATCAAGATGATTGCGGATTTTACGCTGGCGGGCGGAAAAAGAATTCGGCCGGCTTTGGTCTATTATGGCTATTTGGCTAGTGGTGGAAAAGAGGATCAGAAAATTTTGGAAGTTTCGATGAGTCTGGAATTGATTCATAGTTTTCTTTTGATTCATGACGACATCATTGATCGCGATGAAAAAAGACATGGTATCACCACGGTACACGAAAAATACAAAAAAATCGGGCAAAGGATAATTTCCAAGTCCAAGGAAGACAGCGCGCATTTTGGAAATTCAATGGCGATAATAACGGGCGACATTGCTTATGCGATGGCTAATGAAATAATTTTCAATTCAAAATTTTCTCCAGAAATAATTATTAAAGCGCTGGATAAGATGCAAAATATTGTATATATCACTTGCGCCGGAGAGATGCTGGATGTGGTAATGGAAAATCGCGGGCGAACTAGTGAAAAAGAAATTTTGCATATGTTTGAAGGAAAAACTTCCCGCTATACCTTTGAAGGACCACTTCATTTCGGCAGTATCTTAAGCGGAAATTCAGACAAAAAAATTCTGGATAAATTCAGCGCCTATTCTTTGCCACTGGGAAAAGCTTTTCAAATTAGAGATGATATTTTGGGAATTTTTGGCGACGAAAAGAAAACAGGCAAGCCAGTTGGATCAGACGTTTCTGAAGGAAAACAGACATTGCTTCTTCTTAAGGCTTTGCAAAACGGAACACGCGAGCAGAAAAAAAATTTGCAAAAATATTTAGGCAAAAAAGATTTAACTAAAAACGAATTGGAAGAATTTAGACAAATAATTAGAGAAACTGGTTCGCTGAAATACAATCAAGAGTTAGCCGAAAATTTTGTGGCACAGTCGCTGGAAGCACTTAAGAAAATTGAATTTAAAAATAAAGAAGCGAAGTTTTTTATGGAAGGATTAGCCGAATATATAATCAAAAGAGAAGTCTAGCCAGAGCAGTTGCTCTCTCTTCTTTTTTAAGCTATTATTTTAATTATGGAAAACAACTCGAAATTCATTCCGCGTCACATTGCCATTATCCCTGACGGAAATCGGCGTTGGGCCAAGGCCAAAGGTCTTGATCCTTGGGAGGGGCATGATGCGGGAGCGACAAATCTCGAAAAACTAATTCAATTTGCACTCAAGAAAGAAATAAATTGTCTTTCTCTTTGGGGTTCTTCGATGGACAATCTTTTGAAGCGTCCGATTGCAGAAAAAAAGGCACTTTTGGATATTTATAAAAGATATTTCCAAAGACTTTTGGAAGGAAAAGAAATTCATGAAAATGAAGTGCAGGTAAATGTGATTGGTCATTGGGAAGAACAATTCCCAGAGTCGCTAAAAAACATAATTAAAGAAGCAATTGAAAAGACTAAACATTATAAAAAAAGAATGTTAAATTTTATGCTGGCTTACTCTGGTACGGACGATATGCTTCAAGCTATTGAAAAAATTATTGCCAAATCAGAAAAGGGGACAAAAATTACGCCAGAAATCTTGAAAGCTAATTTGATGACGGCTAAATTTCCGCCAGTAGACTTTATGATTCGAACAGGTGGAGAACCACATAATTCTAATGGATTTTTGATGTGGGAAGTGGCTGATGCTCAACTGTATTTTTCAGCGGAAAATTTTCCTGATTTTAACGAAGAAAAATTTGAAGAAGCTTTGGAAGAATACGCCAGAAGGGAAAGAAGATTTGGGAAATAGAAATTTATTTTATACTTTAGTGTAATATCTTTATAATTTTTAAAATAAATAAAAACTATGGAAGTAGTCTTTACCGATCAAAACTTTGATCAAGAAGTAGTGAAGTGTGAAAAACCAGTGCTGGTTGATTTTTGGGCACCGTGGTGTGGACCATGTCAGATGATGGGTCCGATAATCGAAGAATTGGCTAAGGAAATGGGGGATAAAGCTAAGATTGGAAAATTGAATGTAGATGAAAACCCGCAGATAGCACAAGATTTTTCCGTAATGTCTATTCCAACCATTATGGTTTTCAAAGGTGGAAAAATGATCAAACAACTAGTGGGTGTGCAATCAAAGGAAGCTTTGAAGGAGGAGCTGGAAAAAGCGTAAAAAATTTATGCATAAATAATATTTTGTCATGCTGAATTTATTTCAGCATCTCTTGATTGCATATTTAGATCCTGAAACAAGTTCAGGATGACAACTTGTATTAATATGGAAAATAATAAAACTTATGATTTAGCAATCATCGGCGCCGGTCCGGCGGGACTTAGTGCTTCAATTTATGCTTCACGCTACAAACTGGAGCATCTAATTTTCGGCGCTTCGCAAGGCGGACAAATGAATGAAATTTATGATTTAGAAAACTGGCCGGGAGAAAAAAAGATTTCCGGCGCTGGTTTAATTTCCAAATTTGTGGAACATGTTGAGAGTTTTGGTGCAAAAATAAATAGAGAATCAGTGGCTTCTATTTCTAAATTAGAAGACGGAACTTTTGAAATAAGTTGCGCAAAAAATTTCTACAAAACTCGCGCAATTATTTTAGCTATGGGAGCAAGCTACCGCAAGATGAATATCCCTGGAGAAAAAGAATTTACGGGGCGCGGAGTTTCCTATTGCGCTACATGTGACGCGATGTTTTTTCGAGAAAAAACTGTGTGCGTTGTTGGGGGCGGAAATAGTGCGGCAGTAGTGGCATTGGAACTTACAGATTTTGCCAAAAAAGTCTATCTAATCACTAAAGAAGAAAAAATGTCAGCTGAGCCGGCGTGGCTGGAAAAAATTGCGGGAAATTCCAAGATAGAACTGGTCAAGGGTACCGGTGTGATTGAAATTAAAGGTGAAACAAAAGTGGAAAAAGTAGTTTTGGATAAGGCGTATAATAATCAAAATAATTTGGAAGTGGACGGCGTATTCATCGAAGTTGGCACCGAACCAGGAGTAGAATTGGCGCAAAAAATCGGCGTGATGACCGATGAAAAAAATTACATCAAAGTAAAAGAAGATATGAGTACAAATATTCCTAGAATTTTTGCCGCCGGCGACATTACTATAGGATCCAATAAATTTCGTCAAATTATCACAGCAAGTTCTGAAGGCGCAATTTCTGCTAATAGTGCGTATAAGATGTTAAAATTGAAATAGTATATGTTGAAAAATGAATTAACAATTGATTTTACTTCAACAGCTTATATTGTGTATAAGAATAAAGTTTTATTAATTTTACATAAACAATTAAATTTATGGTTGCCGATTGGAGGTCATATTGAGCCGAAAGAAGATCCTGAGCAAGCTGTTTTGCGAGAAATTAAAGAGGAATGTGGATTGAAAGTAGAAATATTATCCAGTAAGCCAAAATTTAGAAAAATGGATACGAAATTTCTTTTTACGCCAAATTTTTTAGATATTCACAATATATCAAAAAATCACAAGCATATTTGTTTTAATTATTTTGCAAAAGCAAAAAGTGATAAAGTTAAATTAAATAAAAAGGAGCATTTGGATATTCATTGGTTTAGCAAAAGTGATTTGGATAATAAGAAATATTTATCAAAAAATAATGTTATTTTCTTGGCTAAGCAAGCTCTTAAAACTTTGAAAAATTAATTATTATGCATAAATCAATCCAACTTTCTCAAAAACTTGGTGGGAAAATCGAAATTTGTAGCAAAGTTAAACTCACGAAAAAAACTTTGCCGATTTTGTATACTCCAGGAGTAGCAGAAGTTTCTAAGGCAATTGCCAAAGACAAAAAACTTTCCAAAATTTATACCATGCGGAAAAATACGGTGGCGGTGATTTCGGACGGCTCGGCGGTTTTGGGATTGGGTAATATTGGGCCAGAAGCGGGACTGCCAGTAATGGAGGGGAAGGCTTTGCTTTTCAAAGAATTGGGCGGAGTGGATGCAATCCCGATTGTTTTGGCAACGCAGGATACCGAAGAAATAATCAAAACCATAAAATATCTAGCCCCAACTTTTGGCGGGATAAATTTGGAAGATATTTCGGCGCCAAGATGTTTTGAAATTGAAGAACGACTAAAAAAAGAATTAGACATTCCGGTTTTTCATGATGACCAACATGGCACAGCCATTGTTGTTTTAGCGGGACTAATCAACGCTTTGAAAGTTGTTAAAAAAGATTTAGCGAAAATAAAAATTGTTATTTCTGGCACGGGTGCGGCCGGCGTGGCGATTGCTAAGTTGCTTTTGAAAGCTGGCGCCAAACATATTGTTATGCTCGACCGCATGGGTATAATCTACAAAGAAAGAACTGGGGGACTCAATGGTTCGAAAATGGAAATCGCCCATATTACTAATCCTCATAATCTAAAAGGTAATGTGCGAGATGCTTTGACTGGAGCGGATGTTTTTATTGGAGTTTCTGCACCGAACATTCTCACCGAGGAAGATATTTCTAAGATGAATAAGAATTCAATTATTTTTGCCATGGCCAATCCAATCCCCGAAATTATGCCAGAGCGAGCTAAAGCAGGTGGGGCGCGCATTGTGGCAACCGGAAGGAGCGATTATGCCAATCAAATCAATAATGTCTTGGCTTTTCCGGGAATTTTTCGCGGAGCGTTGGATAATAATGTCAAAATTATTACTGACGAACATAAAATAAAAGTGGCCAAGGCGATTGCCAGTTTGATAAAAAAACCAAATAGTGGTAAAATAATACCAGAAGCGTTGGATAAAAAAGTCGCTAAAAAAGTAGCCAGTGTTTTTAGAAAATAATTATTTACGAAAATACGAATCTAGCTAAAGTACGAATAATTCTCTTTTAAATTTTTTCGTATATTAGTAATTTCGTTTAATTCGTAAATTCGTAAATTTATGAAGGTTTATAAACAAAAAATTGATTTTCAAACTACAACTCAAATTGAATTTATCGACATAACTCATCAAGTGGAAGACATTATTGAAAAATCTGGTATTCGAGAGGGACAAGCTTTGGTTTTTTCTCAACATACCACCTCTGGCATTGTGATTAATCACAATGAATCAATGCTTATCCAGGATTTTATGCGGACGCTATATCGTATTGTGCCAGTATCTGATCGCTATTCTCATGATCTTTTTGAACTTAACCGCGCTACTACTTCTGACGGACGTTCCAACGGGCATTCCCACTGCAAAGCAATTCTCTTAGGAGCAAGTCAAACCGTGCCAATTGAAAAAGGTAAAATGGATCTTTCCGAAAAACAAAGTATTTTTTTTGTAGAACTGGACGGCTCAAGAAAGAGAGATTATATCGTGCAGGTTATAGGTTTATAAAATTTCAAATGAATAGCTTAATCAATAATTTAATCAAAGACGGATATCTCAAAACCGATTTGATTATTGATGCGTTTTCAGAAATAAGCCGATTAGAATTCTTGCCAGAAGATTTAGAAGCAGAATTTCTAGCTGACGTGGCTTTGCCAATTGGTTATGGCCAAACAATAACGCAACCAAAAACAGTGGCGATAATGTTGGAATTGCTCGAGCCGGAGCGCGGACAAAATATATTAGATGTAGGCTCTGGATCTGGGTGGATCACTGCTCTTCTTTGCTATATCGTCGGGCGGGAAGGCCGTGTTACGGCGCTAGAGAGAATAGAGAAGTTAGCAATGTGGGGAAAAAACAATGTAGCAAAATATAAAGGCTATGTGGAAAATCTTGATGAAGGCATTGCGGAGTTTCATGTGCTGGATGGCAAGAAAGGTTTTCCCGATAATGCACCCTATGACAGAATAATAGTTAGCGCTTCAGCCAATGTTATTCCGGAAGAGTTGAAAAATCAGCTTAAGGTTGGAGGAAAAATGGTCATCCCAGTGAAAAATAGTTTGGTATATCTTGAAAAAAGAGACGAAGATAATTTTTATAAAGAAGAATACCCAGGATATAATTTTGTACCACTGATATAATCAGAACCACTGATTATCACGTGATTATAATGATTACACATGAATAAAAAATACAAAAAATATTTAATAACAATCTTATTTATAGCACTGATACTCGGTGGCCTTTTTTATTTTAGATATCAAGTCTATTATTCGCATGGAAAATTTGTTGGCACGAAAACTTTGGAAATTACTAAAGGTGATGGAAACAAGGAAGTGGCTAAAAAACTGAAAGAAGCGGATTTTATTTCGGGAGAAATATATTTCTATTATTATATAAAATCCCAAAAACTTTTGAGCAAAATAATGCCAGACACCTACGAACTTTCCGGCAACATGACAATCCCAGAAATTGTTCAAACTATCACCAACAGCGAAGAAAAATTTTTGAAAATTACTTTTCCGGAAGGTTTTACCGCACGTCAAATGTCGGAAAAATTAACCGCCAATAATTTACCAGGTCAAGAATTTTTGGCGATTGTGAATAATCCAGGAGAACTGAAAAAACGTTATAATTATTTAACTCCTGATGGCATCAAAACATTAGAAGGCTATCTTTTCCCCGACACCTATTTTTTCAAAAAAGATACTTCGGCCAAGGATATTGTGGGAAGACTGCTGGACACTTTTGATCAGAAATTGACTGAGCAAATGAGACAGGATATTCTAAAACAAGATAAGTCTATCAGTGAAATTATAATTATGGCAAGTATCGTCGAAAAAGAAGTACAAACGGCGGAGGATATGAAAACGGCCAGTGGAATTTTTTGGAAAAGAATAGCGAGTGGGCAAAGACTGGAAAGTGATGCGCCTCTTTCATATATTTTGCAAGATACTGATGACCAACACAGTGGAAAAGATTTAGAACTTGATTCGCCCTATAATACCTATCGCAATGTTGGGCTTCCGCCGACTCCGATTTCCAACCCGGGTACGAATGCTATGGCCGCAGCTATCTACCCAACTACTTCAAAATATAATTTTTTTCTCACTGTCACAATTGATGGAAAAAAGAAAGTTATTTATTCTGCGACTTTTGAGGAACATGTGGCCAATCGACATAAATACGGCATATAATTGCAAAACTTAGATTTATCGATAAAATTAAAAGAGTCCTTTTTTGGGACTTTTTTTGCGGGTTGATTTATAAATGAATAAATGATACAATATCACTGTAAAAAAATAAAATTATGAATGAGGATAATATTCCACTGGCTGACAAGATTCGTCCGGAAAATCTCGAGGATTTTTTTGGGCAGGAAAAATTGATTGGCGATAAATCTTTTCTCTCAGACGCAATTGGAAATGACAACGTGCCTTCAATGATTCTTTGGGGGCCTCCAGGATCAGGCAAGACTACGCTTTCGCATATTATTGCTAAAAATACTAATTCAGAATTCATAAGTCTAAGCGCCACTTCCAGTGGAAAAAAAGATTTAGTGGAAGTTGTAGCTAAAGCAAAAAACAATCAGCTCAAAAACAAAAAAACTATTTTGTTTATCGACGAGATTCATCGCTGGAACAAAAGCCAACAGGATGCGCTTTTACCGAATGTAGAAAGGGGGATAATAACTCTTATTGGTGCTACTACTGAAAATCCTAGCTTTGAAGTCAACAGCGCTTTGCTTTCTCGCACTCGCGTTTTTGTTTTGGAAAAACTATCGCAGGAAAGTTTGGAAAAAATAATTTCTCGAGCAGTTAAGATTATAAAAACAAAAATAAATAAGGAGTCGATTGCTTTTTTGGCGCGGATGGCTAATGGCGACGCTCGCACGGCGCTAAATGTTTTGGATATTTTATGTAGTCAAAAAAACAAAGAAATTTCAGTAGAAAAAATCAAAGAAGTTTTTCAAAAGACGCATTTGCTTTATGACAAAAATGGCGAAGAGCATTATAATATTATTTCTGCGCTTCATAAATCAATGCGAGGAGGGGACGCCAACGCGGCTGTATATTGGATGGCTAGAATGCTTGAGGGCGGAGAAGATCCGATCTACATCGCGCGCCGTTTGGTGCGTTTTGCCTCAGAAGATGTGGGTTTGGCCAATAACACTGCTTTGATTTTAGCCAACGCAGTTTTTGACGCTTGCCATAAGTTGGGCGCGCCGGAATGTAATGTGCATTTGGCGCAATGTGTTATCTATCTTTCTAAAAGCAAAAAAGATATCACCGCCTATGAGGCTTATACTAAAGCTAAAGATGACGTGGAAAAATTTGGCAATCTTTCTGTCCCGCTACATATCCGAAACGCTCCGACAAAACTAATGAAGGATTTAGGTTATTCCAAAAATTATAAATACACACCCAAAGAGGATAGCTCAACGCAGGCATATTTTCCAAAAGAGTTGGAGGGTAGGAAGTATTTTTAAAATTTATTTATTTTATGTCATCCCGAACTTGTTTCGGGATCTCTGGATTATTTAGTTTAATTGAGATGCTGAAACAAGTTCAGCATGACAAATTTAACAAAGAGTTTTTTACTATGAATACTCTTAATCAAACTTTCTACAATCAAAATACTCTTAAAGTCGCTCAGGATTTGCTGGGTTGTTTTTTAGTTCGAAAAAAAGGCAAAAAAATAATTCGGGCAATGATTGTGGAGACTGAAGCGTATCGCGGACTTGATGATTTGGCTTCGCATGCATCTAAAGGAAAAACAAAGAGGAATGAGTTGATGTTTGGATCGGCGGGACACACATATATCTATTTAGTCTATGGCATGCACTGGATGCTAAATATTGTGACGGAAGAAAAAGATTTTCCGGCAGCGGTTTTGATTCGTGGAGTGGATCTTTTGAATGAAAAAGGGGAGATAGTCAGAAAACTGGATGGCCCAGCCAAACTCACAAAATTTTTTGGAATAAATGGAAAACTAAACGGAATAGATATCACGCAAAAGGAAATTCTTTGGGTGGAAAGAGGAAATCTTAAGAAAAGAAAAATCTTAAAATCAAAAAGAGTGGGTGTTGATTATGCTACTCATTGCAAAGAGTGGGAGTGGAATTTTAGACTAGATTATTAATCTTGCTAAATAATTTTGAAAGATGATATACTACTATTATTAATAAATTAATTGAAAAAAATGAAAAACAAAAAAATGCTTGCTGTAGTTTTAATAATTTTAATATTTTTGTTTGCAGTTTTTTTTATTTGGAAGTTATCAATAGAAAAATTAGAATTATCGAAAAATAAATCTGAAATACAAAATACACAAACAATATTAATAGATGAGCCTATGGAAGATTTTAGTTATTCTATCGAAAAATATGATAACAAAGAAGAATTTATGAATGTAAAATTAGTTGCTAATTGTATAAATTTTGAAGCAAATTTTGAAAGTGGCGCATGCAGTAAATATGAATATAAGTATACTAAAAATGATAGGGAGATTAAGATTGTTTTAACAAACCTAGAAAATTGTAGTTGGCACATGAAAAATTATGGGGTTAAAGGAAGAGTATGTAATTTAGAAAAAGGAACATACGATGTTATTCTAGGAGTCGAATCTGGTGGAAATAAAATCATGGAACAATTTAGAAAAAGTATAGCAATAAAATAATCATACTATATAATCTTTCAATATTTTCTGACCCTTAGCGTCAAGTTGGACGCTAAGGGTCTTTTTAAATTTATTGACAAAAACCCCAAAACCTGCTATACTTATATATCGTACCTAAAAAGTATAAAAAAGTGGGATTTTGGCGAGAATAAGCCTTTTGGCTTCCAAGATTCCATGTGCAAGTTCCAAAGTAAAAACACCCTCCTTAGTTTTTGCTAGTAGGTAAAAAGTATTTTTTTGGAATTATTTTCAGAAAGATACACGCTTGTACGTGGAATTGTGGAAGGCAAAATAAATTGTAATTTAAAAAAGGAGGCACACAATGAAAGGAAGAATATTTTTCGTAATAGCTACATTGACAATCATAGTATTTATGGCAGTTGTATTATTCCCGTCCCTCCTCATTAGCAATGAGGATGCTCATGAAATAAATATCTTGCAATCGCATTTTTATACAAGTTGTGATTGCCAAGGTATAGAAATCAGTAATGACGGGACTGACTACTATAATGACGCTCGGTGCCAGGGGCGTAGGGAAATGTGGCAGATAAATTCTGACATTAAGGCAGTTCTGGCGAAGTATCCTTGGGTTCCTAATTTTCTTTTTATTGAAACATGCAAAAAAGTGCCTGAGGATTACGAAGGATAAGTCGGTACTATTTTGCAGAGAAATAGAGGGAGTCACTTGAATTTTCAGTGCCTCCCTTTAATAATGGCTTGCTCTTACTTTTTCTTTCGAGCCAAGAAAAAGTAACAAAAAGAACTCTCAGCCGAGCTCACGCGCCAATAAATTCTTCGTTCGCTGGCTAAATTTACTAGTCCCGATGAGTACATCGGAAAAAGATGAGTAAATTTTTAACGCCAACTCACTTGAATTTATAATGGAGTACTCCGCAAGGCTGAATTTAAGAAAAAATAATCTTGTATTTGCATTTTTAATCCATCCTTGCGAAATAGAAAGAAATAAATTGAAATTTTTTCGCGTTAAAAAATTTATTCTGTTTGAGGCTCGACGCATTTGGTCGGGCCGAGTTATAAATTTTAGCGAAAAAGTTGAAAATTTATCTTTCTATGAGCCGGATGGCCTTTTTCTTTTTTGCCACTTTTCTTTTGGGAAAAGAAAAATGGCGAGGAGTTTATAGCGGTAGATAATTAGTTTTGCCAGAAATAAAAATTTCAGGCGAGACGCCTGAACTTGCAAAGAATGTCACGTTTCGCGAGGCTGAATTTAGGAAATAATACAAAAACAAAAAAAGACTGTCATTCTGAGCCCCGCTAAGAACGGGATAAACTCCGCGTAGCGGAGTCGAAGAATCTGCTACTTTATAAAATAGGTAATAATATATAATAGATCCTTCGACTTCGTCCGAGTACGGACTTCGCTCAGGATGACAATGTCTATAAAAGCTTCTTAATTTCGTCCAAAATATCTTCGGATATTTTTTTTATCTTTTCGAGTTCTTGGGGGGTAAATTTTTCGAGGACAAAATCATGAACACCAAGACGGCAAACTAGAGCGCCTTCTTTTTCTTGGCCAAGTCCAATTCTGACGCGGTGGAATTTTTGGGTGCCGAGTTGGTCGATGATGTTTTGGACGCCGTTGTGGCCGGCGGAAGATGAATCAGTGGCAATTTTATATTTCCCCAGTGGAATGTCAATGTCGTCGTGGATGACGAGGATGTCATCAGGAGAAAGTTTATAGAAATCTAAAATTGCTTTGACGGCTGTGCCGGAAAGATTCATGAAGGTTTGGGGTTTGGCGAGAACAACCTCACCCCCCGCCCTCTCCTTATTAAGGAGAGGGAGCTTGCTTTTAGAAATCTCAGCGTTGAATTTTTTGTTGAATTCGAAAGCAGGGAATTCCCATTTACTTTGTAATTTATCCAACAACATAAACCCGGCGTTGTGGCGGGTAAATTCATATTTTTTTTCTGGATTGCCGAGACCGATAAGAATCTTCATAAAGCATTTTAACATTTTAACATCTTAGCATTTTAACAAATATCGATATGTATTTTGCTAAAATGTTAGTATGCTAAAATGTTTTTTGATTATTCGCTGTCTTCATTATAATCCTTAAAACTCACTTCCGCCAGAGAGAATCGAGGGATGAGATCTTGACCGATAATCAAAACTAAATCAGTACTCACATTGCCGAGCAGATTTTTGTCTTTAGTTTCTAGAACCCCACCATTCTTAGCGGGTAATTTTTTCATCAGTTCATTTTGAGTGAAAGGTTTGTTTTTTCCGGTCAAATCATAAACCAAAGTTTTGTTACTTACATTTTTTTCTGAATCAGAAAGAACGACAACATTTCTATACCCAAAACTATCTTTCAAGAGTTTGTTGATTTGATTTATGACGACACTACTTCCGCTTCTATTGATTACAACCACGGAGGCATTTTCTTTGGCAATTTCTTCGCACGTGCGCTTGATTTGATTAGTATCAAAAATATTTTGCGCTAAATCCTGGACTTCACTCCAATTACCAACACGGGGAATAAGAGCAGAGATTCCTGTCATGCGCGAACCTCGAAGCAAGCTATCATTTTTCCAGGCATCAAGCACGACATTGTTGATATTGTTAGTGTCTAAATTTTTAACGAGAGTGAGAAAATCTCCAAATTCTGAATCGGAAATATTTGTTTTGACGTTTTCTCCCAGAGCGTTTAGGAATTGATTGATCGCTACCGCATTGAGCAGTGTGCCCGTAGAAAAAATTTTGTTTTTTACCGCTTGCATAACTTGCTGTTGTCTTTTGGCTCGACCGAAATCACTTTCCGGATCATTGTGGCGCATGCGAGCATATTTTAGTGCAGTGGCGCCGTCTAAATGATGAAAACCTTTGGAAAGCTCAAAAGTTTCATAGCTATAATTTGGTCCCGGATAGCGCGTGTCAAGAATGTCACGTTCATTCATTATATTTATCCCTCCGATAGCATCAACAGCTTTTTGAAAACCGTCGAAATTGATAACCGCCCAATAATGTATATCTAAGGAAGTGATATTTTTAATCACTTTTTTCATTGGCTCCATAGATTTTTCTGTGTCACTTGAAAGATTTTGCAAACCGTATTCATAAACAGAATTTATTTTGCTTTGATAATTCATTTCGGGAATTTCGACATAGAGATCGCGTGGTACAGAAAGCAAAGCGACTTTGCCGGTCTCGGTGTTGAAGCTGGCAATTATGATAGTGTCAGTGAGATTGTTTCCGGGCTTACCTTTGCCAGCGATGCCTAAAAGCAGAATATTTATTCTTTTATCATCTATTCCCTTGAGTTTAATTTGACTGGGCACAACGATATTTTTGAAAGTATTGAAAAAGGAAGTGTTATTTTCAGTTTTTATGCTTATCTTATTTTCTGTGTTAGCTATTTTCCAAATAAAAAAGGCGCCATGAATAACTCCAACAAGGATAATAAGGACGGCTAAGCCTAGAATAAGTTTTATAAAAATATTTTTTCTTGCCATTATTTTAATAATAAACTTCCAAACAAGATTAGTCAATCTTTGGCTAGTTTAAGCCTAAAGTTGCCCTTGCCAAAAGGGCTTTTATCTGTTAAGATAAAGCAATGAAAGAGGAAAATAAAGACTATTCCTATCAGGGAGTAGGGGAATTTATATTAGAGATAATAAAGATCGTGGCACTGGCCTTCATTGTGATCGTTCCGATACGAGTTTTTTTGTTTCAGCCTTTTTTTGTGCAAGGTGCTTCGATGGAGCCTAATTTTGAAGATGGACAATATTTGATTATTAATGAATTTGGCTTCAAGGAAACAGATTTGAAAATTACCAAAGTCGATTCATTCAAAGATCTTGATCGCCAACACCCGGTAGTTTTTCGCTATCCACTTGATCCTAAGAAATTTTTCATCAAACGCGTCATCGGTTTGCCGGGAGAAAAAATTCAGATAAAAAATAATGAAATTACAATTTTCAATGCAGAACATCCAAACGGATTTATTTTAGATGAAAAAGACTACATCCCACTAGGCACATCAACCAAGGGAGATATCACAACGACACTTAAGGAAAATCAATATTTCGTTTTGGGTGATAACCGCTCATTTAGTAGTGATTCCAGAGTTTGGGGACCAGTGCCAAAAAATGATATCATCGGCGAAGTGCTTTTGCGTGCTTGGCCACTCGATAAGATTTCTATTTATTAATTTATTTACTTCTATGTCTCCAAAAAAAATCACTAAAAAAGTTAAACCAGAAAAAGTTAAGGAAGAACCACTGGTTCTTCAGACTCTCCGCGGAATGAAAGATATTTTGCCTAGCGATCAACCATATTGGGAACAAGTACGACGGATATCGGAAAGATTGTCGCGCGAATATGGTTTTTTGCGATTAGATACTCCACTTGTAGAATTTTCCAATTTGTTTACTCGAAGCATTGGTGAGGGCACGGATATTGTGGAAAAAGAAATGTATACTTTTGTCACACGCGGAGGCGACAAGGTAGCGCTTCGTCCGGAACTCACAGCTGGTAATTGTCGAAGTTATATTCAAAACGGAATGAATGTACTTTCAAAACCAGTCAAGATTTTTTCTATGGGGCCAGTCTATCGTTATGACCGACCGCAAGAAGGTAGATATCGGGAGCATTTCCAAGTTAATTTTGACGCTTACGGCGAACAAGATCCAATTTTAGATGCGCAGATGATTCAGGTTGCTCATCGTGTTATTCAAACTCTCGGAATAAAATCAGTTCAAATGCAAGTCAATTCTATCGGTTGTCAGGCATGTCGAAAAGATTATAAGGAGCTGTTGGTAAATTATTTAGAATCTAAAAAAACAAAACTTTGCCAAGATTGTAAAAGAAGAATGCAGGCCAATCCGTTGCGAGTTTTGGATTGCAAAGAGGATAAATGCTCACAAGTGGCAGCGCTAGCGCCACAATCAGTTGATCATCTTTGTGAGGAATGTCGAACCCATTTCAAGACTTTGTTGGAATATTTAGACGAGCTAGATTTGCCCTACATCATTAACCCGCATTTGGTGCGCGGTTTAGACTATTATACCAAGACGGTTTTTGAAATTTGGTCTAGCGCCGAAGAAGGCAAGAAATTGTCATTGGGTGGAGGAGGTAGGTATGACAAATTAATTAAAATGATGGGCGGAGAGGACACGCCGGCGATTGGCTTTGGTTTTGGAGTAGAAAGAGTAATTGCAGAAATGAAAAGAGTGCAAGCTAAACCGTATAAACTTCCCAAGCCAAAAGTATTTTTGGCGCAACTGGGAAATCTGGCCAAGAAGAAAAGCTTGCGACTTTTCTCTGAATTAGAAAAAAACGGCATTCTCACCGCAGAAAGTTTTGGCCGAGGAAGTTTGAAATCACAACTTAGAATTGCTAATAAATTAGGTGTGGAATTCACTTTGATTTTAGGTCAAAAGGAAACATTGGATGGCACAGTAATTGTGAAGAATATGACAACCGGCGCTCAAGAAACAGTGAGTATGGACAAACTAGTGGAGCTTATTAAGAAAAAATTAAAAGCGGATAACGTGGTAGTGTATCATAATTAGTCAAAAGTCGAAAGTTAAAAGCTATGGAGTGTGTGTTTTGCAAAATAATAAACAAAGAAATTCCGGCGGAAATTGTCTTTGAGGATGAGGACATTTTGGCTTTTAAGGATATTCATCCGGTTGCGCCAGTGCATATTTTGATTATTCCTAAAAAACATATTGCAAGTATAAATGATTTGGAAGAAGGTGATATCGAACTGGTTGGAAAAATGATATTTCAAGCCAAAGGAATTGCGAAAAATTTTGACATTTCGCAGAAAGGGTATAAACTATTAATTCGAACCGGAGAGTGGGGCGGGCAAGAAGTGTCTCATATTCACTTGCATCTTATCGGAGGCGCTAAGCTTTCTGAAGATATCCGGCCGATTATTTAGATAATTTTAAATTTAGAGAGGAGGTAACTTATGATTGAAGTAAAAAAGAAAGATCGAGAATCATCAGAAAGTCTGATTCGAAGATTTAGCCGTCGCGTTCAACAGAGCGGTGTTTTGGTAAAAGCCAGAAGATCACGTTTTCGCGCAGATGAAAAAACTAAGAGAGAAAAAATTTCCGGCGCAATATACAAAGAAAAAGTTAGAAAAGTTGTAAACAAACTCAAAAAAATGGGAAAGTTTGACGAATCAACTTTCAAAAATGTCAAAAAGAAACTTATCAAATAAAGATGCTAATTAACGAATAAATGCTAATCCACGAATTGCTAATAATGCGAATCATTCGCAATTAGCAGATTCGCATATATTAGCAGATTAGCATCATGAAGTTATGTTGAAACAAAAAATTATTGACGACCTAAAAAATGCTATGAAGGCGGGGGACACGGCCAAGCGCGACACACTTCGCATGCTTGATTCAATGATTAAGAACACTGAAATTGAAAAAAAGAAAAGAGAAGAAGGATTGAGCGATGAAGAAGTGCAAGAGGTAATTGCACGCGCGATAAAACAAAGAAAGGATAGCGCTACTCAATATGTCAGTGGTGGCCGAGAAGATTTAGCGCAAAAAGAAAATGTTGAGATAGAAATTCTTTCTGTTTATATGCCAGCGCAATTAAGCGACGAAGAGGCGAGGGCAGAGGTTTTGAAAATAATCGCCGAAGTTGGGGCAGTTTCCAAGTCGGAAATTGGCAAGGTGATGGGAAAGGCGATGACTGTTCTCAAAGGAAAAGTTGATGGTAATTTAGTCAAAAAAATTGCTGAGGAAGAATTGAAATAGTTTTTTTTGAAGCGCCCCTGTGAGTGGGTGCTTCTTTTTTTGCTAGGATTTATATTGGATTAATTTTATTATTACTATTTTGTCATTCCGGACTTGATCTGGAATCTCATATATACCCCAGGAGATGCTGAAACAAGTTCAGCATGACAATACAGATTGGTATGAGTTAAATTTGTGTTACATATGAAAATGGAAATTGATTTTAATGATAGTGAAAAAAGTGGAATCAAAAAAACATTTCTGTTTGACGTTGCGAAAAAAACATTAGCGCAAAAAGATTTTGAATTTTTGAAAAATAAAAATATTTCCCTCAGCTTTGCAACGGTTCCAGAGAAAGAAATTGCCAAGATGAATGCGATTTATCGCAAGAAAAAAACAGCCACTGACGTACTTTCTTTTTGCGAATATAGAAAGCAAAAAGATTTACAAAGGGCTGTGGATAAAAATATATATCTCGGAGAGATAATTGTGTGCTATACTTATATTGCTAAATATGCCAAAGCGGAAAAGAAAAATGCCAAGCAAGAATTGGCCGAGATAATTTCTCACGGCGTGCTCCATTTGTTAGGTCTTCGACATTCGCAAAAAATGTTTAAGATTCAAAAGGGTATTAGTTCACCCTATGGAGTACGGAATTAAAAATAGTTAAAAGAAAATTAAATTTATCCAATAATATCAAACCTGTGGTTTATTATGTAATTACTCCATAGGGTAAAATTTTTATAATATTTTTTATGACCAGAATAAAAGAATTTTTCAAAAGTTTTAGTCACGCTTTTCGCGGTTTGAGATATGCCATTAAAAACGAAAAAAATTTCCAAAACGAACTGGTCGTGGCAATTATAGCGGTTGGTTTTATGTTCTACTATCGCGTGACAAGACTAGAAATGATTGTGATTACTACGATGATTATGGCTGTGCTTATTATGGAAATGTTAAATACGATTATAGAAAGAATCATTGATATTTTGAAACCAGGAGTTCATCCTTACGCACGACTAATCAAAGATTTGATGGCGGCCAGCGTTCTTCTGACTTCAATTCTGGCTCTCATTATCGGTCTGGCGATATTCATCCCGCATATTTTTTAAAATAAAAATAAATCTAACCGAGGAGTTTTGCGGCTAGTTTTGTTTTATTGTATAATAAGTGTATAATTTAAAATAATATATAATATAATTAATTAGTCTTTTTACCATGTCGAGAAAGAATATAATTTGCGGAATTGATGTTGGCTCTTCTAACATTAGAACAGTTATTACTCAAATAATTTCTCCGGAAGAAAAACCCAGAATTATTGGCGTAGGTACGGCTGATTCTTTGGGTGTGCGAAAAGGAGTTATAGTCAACATCGAAGAAACTTTGCAGGCGGTAAATGAATCTTTGGAAAAAGCGGAAAGAACCGCCGGGATAACAATTGATCGCGCGGTTGTGAGTATTGGAGGTAATCACATCTCTTCGCAATATTCTAAGGGCGTGATCGCAGTTGGCCGAGCGGACGGAGAAGTGACACAAGATGACATTGAAAGGGTCATTGGCGCGGCACAAGCAATTTCTATTCCACCGAATCGAGAAATAATTCACATTATTCCGAAAAATTATTCCTTGGATGATCAAAAAAACATCAAAGATCCACTAGGAATGAATGGTGTTCGCTTAGAAGCTGACACGCTGATTATTGAAGGCGCAACGCCATACATAAAAAATCTTTCAAAATGTTTCGATCAGGCCAAAATAGAAGTGGAAAATTTCGTGTTGGCTCCATTAGCTGCCGCAAAATCAATTCTCACTAAAAGACAAAAAGAATTAGGCGTAGTACTCATTGACATTGGTGGCGGAACAACCTCCGTGGCTGTTTTTGAAGAGGATGATTTGATTGCCAGCGTTATTATTCCAGTAGGCGGAAATCATATTACTAATGACATTGCTATTGGTCTTCGTACTTCCATTGACGTTGCAGAAAGAGTGAAAATTGAGTTTGGTAGTGCCATCCCGCGCGAAATTGGCAAAAAAGAAGATATAAATTTAGCTGAAATTGATTCTAGTGAAGAAGGCATCGTTTCTCGTCATCATGTGGCAGAGATAATCGAAGCGCGACTAGAAGAAATTTTCATCTTAGTCAACAAAGAATTAAAATTAATTGGCAAAGAAAAATTGCTTCCGGCGGGAGCCGTGCTAACTGGCGGAACTTCCAAACTCCCTGGCGCAGTGGATTTGGCCAAGGAAGTTTTGGGATTGCCAGCACAAACCGGTTTTCCAACTCCGCTTGGTGGACTTGTAGACAAGGTTGATGACCCTTCCTTTGCAACGGTTATCGGACTTGTCCTTTGGGGAATCGAAGCTAACGAATCCGGCGGAATAATGAAATCCTCAAGTCGATTTATGGGTAATCTTACTAGTGGTTTTGGTGGCAAAGCAGGAGACATCAAAAGATGGGTGGAAAAGTTTTTGCCGTAAAATTATTAAATCTTCTAAAAAATTATTTACAATTTCTAATAAATTTTAAACAGATATGGTAAAAAAAGAAAATATAATTTCAATTGTGGAAGCAGGGGGAACTGGAATTGAAGTTTCTGATATTTTTAAAAAAATTGTAAAAAAACTTTGCGATACGAATATTACATTTCTTTCTTTTAAAGATGAGTTTGGATATTATCCGAGTACTTTTGTTGCATTACAAAAAAAATTCTATAACAAAAATTGGGAAGAACTAAAAATCATTGTACAAAAGGAAAAAAAGGATTTAATTAATTTCTATAATGAAACTCAAATAAAATCAATCGGTATGTTTAGAACTGCAGTAAATGCTGAAACACTTTATTACGTAAGAAAAGATATTAAAAAATTAAAAGCCATAGTTTTGCCTGTAAAAATAGGAAATATTAACAAAAATATTATTTTTGTTAGAGATCAGCTTCAAGGATACTACACTAATGAAAAATTTTTACTAAAAAATGACGAAATAAATATCAATTTGAAGTTTTCTTATGAAAATTTTTTACTACTCACAAGGTTTACGAAAGAATTTATTGATAAACTTAGAATAAAAAATTATGATTTATTTTACGTATATAAGTATCATCTTTTTGGGTTAGAATTGCAAAAAATGATTGAAAGGGCGGTTAAGAAAACAAACATTAAATTGAAAGATGATTTTCACATTTTTCAGCCAGACACCGCAATGCATAAATTATTAGGAGGATTATCAAAAATTAAATCTGAAAATGTTGTTGTTGTGGTTGGCAATGAAATCGGGGATGTGTTACTTGAGGCGTTAGTTCATTATTTTGGAATTGCAAATAAAGAAACATTTTATACATTAAATGTAGCATTTATAGATAAAAAACAAAAACTTGAAGTTCTTCAAACCATGCATGGCTCTGCGGATGATATTGCCGGAAAACAATTGCTAAATCCTCTGGCTGCAATACGAGCTGCTGGGTATGCATTAGAGAATTGGCTTATGGTGCCAAATGCTGTTAATAGAATTGAGAAAGCTATTCAAAAAGCTATACATGATAAAATATTAACAAAGGATATGGGTGGTAAATCAAAAACAGACGAGGTTGTCGATTATATAATTAATAATCTTTGACGAATAGTTTTATCAATAACAAATAAAGTCAATCATTTTTTAATAAAGTGGAAAATATACCATATTATTTAACCAAAGCTAGAATATCGCTTTGTTTTTCATAGGTAAATGCGGTTTATTTATGTAATTGACGCATTTTTCGGGAAAAGGTATAATGAGGATGAGCTTATAAAAGGCTAAAAAGAAATAAAAATACAAGGGGAATATATTATTTGACACACACTAATTTGATGTGCTATATTTAGCTACTGATAAAATAACTAAATTTATAAACATATGGCAGAAATAAAACCGCCTGTAGAAACTTTTGCAAGGATAAAAGTAGTTGGAGTAGGAGGCTCTGGCGGACACGCGATTAGTCGAATGATTGAGGCAAAACTCAAGGGCGTGGAATTTGTGGCGATCAACACTGATGCCCAAGATTTGCATCATAACAAAGCTTCAGAAAAAGTTCATATTGGAAAAAACTTGACCAAAGGCTTGGGCGCGGGAATGAATCCGGACATAGGACGACAAGCGGCCGAAGAAAATCGTGATGAAATTCAAGAAGTTCTGAAAGGAGCAGATATGATTTTTGTCACTTGCGGACTTGGTGGAGGAACTGGTTCAGGCGCAGCGCCAATTGTGGCGGAAACGGCCAAAGAACTTGGAATTTTGACTGTAGCAGTTATCACTAAACCCTTCAGCTTTGAAGGTGCGCAAAGACGAGCCATTGCTGAAGAAGCTTTGGAAAATTTGCGAGAACGAGTGGACACTCTCATCACTATTCCGAATGACAAGCTTTTACAAATTATCGATAAAAAAACTACACTCATTAATTCTTTCAAAATTGTTGATGATGTTCTCCGACAAGGCGTGCAAGGAATTTCTGATCTGATCACTAAACCCGGAATAGTAAATGTCGACTTTGCTGACGTAAAAGCCATTATGTCCAACAGTGGCTCAGCTCTTATGGGAATTGGAATAGGCGACGGAGAAAACCGAGCAGCTGAAGCAGCTAAGGCGGCAATCAGTAGCCCACTTTTGGAACTTTCTATTGATGGTGCTAAAGGAGTTTTGTTTAATGTAAGTGGTTCAACTGATCTCACAATGTTAGAAATCAATGAAGCAGCCAATATTATCACTGAATCAATTGATCCTAATGCTAAAGTAATTTTTGGAGCGGTAGTGGATGAAACAATGAAAAAGGGTGAAGTGCAAATCACAGTAGTAGCGACTGGCTTTGATGCGGATAAAATCAAGGAATCTCCATTGGAAAAAATGTCGCGCATTACTATTGAGAAAGTTAGGAAAGAAGAAGAGGAGCCAGTTGCGGAAGAAAAGCCTCGCATCACTTTTCCAGAAAGTTTTGAATCCAGAATGATAATTGAAGAAAAAATTCCGCCAAAACCGCAAAGAAATATTTTGCAAACGCAAAAAAACAAAGAATTGGAAGACGAAGATGATGAATTGGAAATTCCAGCCTTCATTCGTCGAAAAATGGGCAAATAAACTTTCGTAAAAATTTAATAAAATTCTTAAAAATAATTCTGAGCAATCGGGATTATTTTTTTTATTCAACAGGGTTCACCCTGTTGAATAAAAAATGATTACATTTTTTATTTTGCTAAAGCCTGCCTGCCGGCAGGCAGGCAAAATTATTCAACAGGGTAAACTTATCCACAGGTCGAATTTGTAAAATTTACAAAAGAGCTAAAATATAGTACAATAAAAATAGTAAATAAAATAACAAAATATAAAAACTATTCAAATATTTTTTGCAAATATAATTTTTTGTAAACGTAAAATATTGAATAGAAAAAAATAAAATGAAAAAAAAGATGCTTGTGCTTTTGGTCTTCGCTGGATTTCTTCTGGCTGGGGGATTGAAAGTGAACTCGGTGGAGGCAATAAATGAAACTGGAAAATGTGGTACGGCAGCAGGAAAAACATATTCTGCTGAAACTACGAGCTTTGGTAGTGATACTGCTTGTGCCACGGGATATACTCAAGTACTCAACGACGTTGGATATGGAGGATTTTATTATCCCGCAGTTGGTCAAAATGCAAATTGGCAATGTCAAAAAGGTACTGAAGCACCAGTTAATTGTAGCGCATCTCGCAGTCGTTATGAATGTTCTGGAACTCCCCCTAATGGAACTACTCAGATAATGTGTCCAGGTGATGATCAAAATTTGGAACAAGCTAGGTCGTGGACATCATTGGGAGTAGGAACTACTGCGGCTAATTGCTCATCGATAAAATGTCAATATTTTGAACCTGCGGTGGTATCACCATGCGGTTCATTTGCAAAAAATTATACTACTGAAAATGCTTGGCCTGCAGATGTGCCAAATAGTTTTTGTAATGTATCTGGCTGGTACAATCTAGTTGGAAGTAGGCCAGATTTTCCAACTTCTATTTCACCGATCTCTACTTGGCAATGTAAATATTCCTTTGGATCTCAGCAAACTGAGACTTGCTCAGCGACAAAAACTGTTGCCACTGCATTTTCTTGTGGCACACTTCCAGCCAATACTGAAGCATCTTCTTCTTACGAAGAAACAGGTTTGACAGCGAATGGAAATTGGAAATATGCTTATCCAAATACAACAGCGAAGTGTGAATATAAGTGTAAAGCGGGGTATATTTGGAATAATACATCTTGCGTGGCCAATGCTACAATTTATTCTTGTGGAACTCTTCCAACTAACGCAGAACCATCTTCCGCCTATGAAGAAACTGGCCTAACGTCCAATGGAACTTGGAAATACGCCTATCCAAATAAAATAGACAAATGTGAATATAAATGCAAAACCGGATTCAATTGGAACAATACGGCTTGTGTGGCTAGCGCTAATCCCAGTGCTCCTGCTTGCGAAGTTAATTATGACAAATCCGAAATCACATCTGGACAATCAGCTACCATGACTTGGACATCAGTTAATGATGCGGATGGTAGACTGGACTTTACTTGTACAAGCTTTGGCCCAATTAATAATGGCGTGCTTACATATAATCAATCCGGAAGATCTAGTTTTGTGAACAGCTCCGGAAGCGCGGAAGCTACTTGGGTTAGTCCAGTTGATGCAATTGAAACCTGTACTTTTACTGCCAAAAATGGAAATAACGAAACGGCCGTCTGCTCGGATAGTTTGGCTGTCAAAAAAATTAATTCTGCTCCAAGTGTTACCTTGGCTGCTTCTAAAAGCACTATCAATATCGGCGATAGCGTTTCAATGATATATACTGTTTCCGGCAATGCTACTTCTTGCAATCTTAGTTTGTCTTCAGCAAGCGAAAATTGGTCTAATAAGCCAATGCTTTATGCTAATGGAGAACACGAATCTTATAATATACCTTTGCGAACAGTCGGAGAAAATACTTTTACATTGACTTGCAAGAATACTGGAGGAACTGTGAGTAAGATAGTAAAAGTGATAGTTAATTCTGCTCCGGCCGAAGGTCTTCCTGTCGCAGTGATTAGCAGTCCACAAAATCGAGCAAGTTTTGTGGCTGGCAAAGAGGTTTCCTTTACTGGTTCAGGCGCTGGGGCTGGTGGAAAATATCGATGGTATAATGGGCTAGATACTGGATGCGGATCTGTACTTCTTGCTACTTCAAGTAGTCCAACTGGCTTAGTGAGAATTTTTCAAGAAAACGGGAATAATAATTGGAATGCAACTGCTTTGCAAGTAGAAACCGCAGATGGGAAAAAATCAACCAATAATGCTGTGGTACAACTAAATATAACCAATAATCCTACTTGTCATAACAATATAAAAGACGCTGGGGAATATGGAGTTGATTGCGGAGGATCGGTGTGCCAGGTTTGCGAAGCTACATTGCCAGCCCCAGCTGATTTAAGTGCGACTTGTAGTGGTGGCTTAGTCTCGGTGAGCTGGTCAGGTGTTACTGGTGCTGACAGATATGAATTGATAATTAAAAAAACCAATAGCGGAATAACTGCGCCTCAGGATTTGAAAAAAGATGACATAACAGGAACAAGCTATGAATGGCAGGGGGTTGCTGATGAAAGTTATTATTATTCCATAAGAGCAATCAAGGAAAATGGAACTCGAGATATAATTGGCGAAGCGAAAAGTCCAATGCCGGTAGTTTCTTGCGGTGGTGGCGGGATTGATGAAAGCGTATTAAATTGTACTGCTACGAGCGGAACAGTTAGTTCCGGTGAATCTTTCGCAACTACACTGAAAGTTTACAAGACCAAGAAAGTTGAATTTAGTTGTACGAATTTTGGTGAAATAGAAGCGAACGGGTATTGTCTTTCAGGGATATGCACCTATGATGGCAAAAATTCTACAGTTAAGAGTTTTGAAAACCCTAAGAGCGATATGCGTTTTAATTTAAAATATATTAATAATTCAGATTCAGCGAAAAGTAGAGTTTGTACCTATAATGTTTATGATGACAAGGGTAACAAGAAGACATGCACCAATACTGTTATTGTTAATACGGAGGAGGACATCCTCCCTCCAGCAATAAATCTTTGTGGTCCAGCTGGTTCAAATGATCAAACAAGACCTAAGGCATATAGCGATGTTTCAAGTAGTTATAGCGGAGCATTTTGCGTTCATGGAAATCCTAATCCGGCAATTCCTGATTTTCCAGAGATGGGACAAACAGAAGAGTGGGTTTGTAGTAGTGCATCAGGAACCGAAACTCAAAAATGTTATGCAAAAAGAAATTCCAATGTAGAACCTCCTGTATGCGGCGAAACTTGTCCGGCGCTTTCTCCATTGCCACCTGATTGGTGTAAGGATGGAAAAATAGTGTCTGGTGGAAAAGATAATTGTGGATGTGAGAAACCGCCAATATGCGACGACGACGTAGTGGCAATATGCCAGAATTACCCGACGGCTAGTTTTTGCGCGGGTGGGACTAAAGATATAATAATAACGGGAAAAGATGAAAAAGATTGTCCGATATATGGTTGTAAGGGCGAAGGTACGGGAATTAATGTTGCTTGTGGAACGGCTAATAAATTTTATGAAAGTACTAACGCTAGCTTTGGCAATGATACCTTCTGTTCCAATGGAATAGCTAGCCCGACAAAACCTGAATTTCCAGAGCAAGGAAAAATGGTGGAATGGAAATGCAGTGAATCTGGTAATTGGATGATGGATAAAATACTTTTGAAAAAAGTAGTTTCTTGTGCTGCTGGAAGAAAAAGTGAAAGTATTAATCCTGGTTGTGGCGATGCGGCTGGAAATTATTCTGAAAACGAAAACAATTTCAGATCAGAAAATTTTTGCATGGATGGATATAATCTTTCTTCCGCCAAGCCAGCTTTCCCAGCGACTGTCGGAGCATCGGTAGACTGGGTTTGTCGGCCAAACTTGTTGAATAAAATTTTTACCAACAAAAAACCAGTAGTATGCAACGCGACAAAGGGATATGGCGAGCCAACAACAACAGGAACAACAGGAGATGGTCTGCTCGGAAAATATTTTGATAACCTTGATTTTACAGCGCAAAAGGTTGTCAAGAAAGATGCTACTATCGATTTTAACTGGAATCAAGATAGGCCGAATAATGATATAGACAAAGATACTTTTAGTATCCGCTGGGAAGGCAAAGTACAGCCAAAGCATACTGGAGAATGGACTTTCCACGTCACTGCTGATGACGGAGTTCGCTTTTGGGTGAATGGACAGTTATTGGTGGATAAGTGGATTGATCAAGACAGTACCGAATATACTGGCAAGATAAATCTAAACGCTAATCAAAAATATGATATTAAGATGGAATATTATGAAAATGGTGGAGACGCTGTGGCAAGATTAGCTTGGTCTCACGAAAAACAAGGTGAGGAAGTAATTCCTCAAACTCATCTTTATAGCAACTAGTTAATATAAATTCACCCAGTGGAATACGGACTTATGAAATAACTAAAATTTAAAATAATATTAATTTATAAAATCATCCGGGGTATAGTATATAATTATTCCACGGGGTAAAAACAATAAAATGGATAGTAAAAAAATTAAAATTATCATAATTAGCGCAGCGGCTTTGGTGGTGCTGGTTATTATTGCGATGATTATTTTTAGTGGCAAGGATAATGGTCTAGTGAAAATAAATGATTCTATAGCACCGGCATTAGAAGAAGAAATAGAAAAAAATCCCATAGAGAATGCAATAGGGGAGATTAATAATATAAGTGCTAATTCTATCGAGGCAACTCTTGAAACTGGGGAAAAAATAATACTTAATATTCCGAAAACTGGAGTTTCATTTATAAAACAAACCGAAAAGGATAATAAAATAATCGCAGAAGAAATCGGTTTGTTTGAAATTCCTAAAAATCAGAAAGTAGATATTCAATATAACAAGCAGACCAAAGAGATAATGATGGTTATAGTAGAGGTAAAATAAGTTTTAACAAATAAGATTAAAAATGATATGGGTATAATAAAAAAAGTCATTAACTCTTTAATTTTTATATTGGCTTTCTTTTTATTAATAAATCAGGCCAGCGCTTATTCTGGTAAATGCGCTAGCGATATCACAAATATCCCATATGATTTATCCACATGGCCAAATGGAACATGCGAAGTAGGAAGAACTGAAGCAATTCCTGAGGGAAGTTTGATTTGGCCTCAGCCGGGAAAAACGGTAAGTTGGAAGTGCTTAGGCAGTACTTCCTCCGAAGATGTGCTTTGTACTGGCTCAAGAGCCGTTGCTTCAGCTATTACTCTGCCGACGTGTAGTTTCACATATGGGGCGGCAAGTATATATTCGGGAGGAGGCGCTTTTATACATTGGGATTTTACCGGTGCGGATAAGGTGACTTTCAGATGTTCCAATTATGCTTGTAGTAATAATATTTGTACGCTTAACTCTGCCGGCCGGACTCAATATGGGGATAATTTTCTTTCAAGTGCGCCTATAAAATCCGAGTGGGGAGACGGGCTTAATATCAAAAATACTTGGATCGGTGCCGGCACAGAAACATGCACCTTTACTGCGGAAAACTCAAAAGGAAAAGTCACCTGTGCAGATACATTGGAAATTAGGCCGACAAATTCTCTGGTTGGTATTTGTGGAGATGAAAGCGGAAAAATATATGACTATGACAGCATAACAACATCAGGAAAATTTGAAACAAAAAGTTTTTGCAAATCAGGCGCAATAAGAAAAATTACAGTTGAAAATGTAGCTTATGATGGCGCTGAGCCTCCTTTTTTCCCAAATAATTCATTTGAAGTGTCGTGGTCTTGTGGCGGTGGAAGCATAGAAGAAGTTAACTGCGGAGTATCCAGGATTAAAAACACCAGAATAATAGATGGATCTTGCGGAGTAGCTAATGGCACTTATGCGAACGAGGCTTCTGCTTTTCGTTCCCCACAATCCTTTTGTTCTGAATCGCAAAAATTTTGCGCATCCGGAAAGGTTGTGCCAGATTATTCTACAATAAGATTTCCTGAAATTGGCAAGGCGGTGAGTTGGATTTGCCAGGGATATAATAATGGGAAAAATGCTGCTTGTTCGGCTTCTCATGGTACTGTTAATAACACTGAGGGAGCATGCGGTTCGGCTAATGAAAAAGTTTATACAAACAACGAAGATTTTGGAAATGACACATTTTGCACTTCCGGAAGCGCTGTTCCAGCTAGACCTCAATGGATGCCAAATCCGCAAGCATTTTTTTATGATGCTTCTTGGACTTGCGGGCAAGGCAGTGGAATGAAAAATTGCTCAGCGCATAAACAAAGAAGTTCTTCCTGCGGAGCAGAAGCTGGAAAAAAATATCCGGCTGAAGCAAAATTTTTTGATACGAATAATTTTTGTGCTGATAAATATGAAGTTGTGACAGCCCCCATCGCTCCTCCAGCTGAATGGAAATGCAAACCATCTTCATGGTTAAAAAATGTTTTTAATTGGCTGACTAATAATAATAGTGAAACAACCTGTATATCTTCTACGGTTCCAGGCGGAGGAAATGAAGATAATGATAAAGTTGGATGTGGAGAAGCTTCAAAAAAATTATACCCCCTTGAAACACTTCAAGTTCCAATTATCGATGGCTTGTGCACTGAAAATGGATTGCATGGTGTTTCAGAACCACCTAAATTTGGTGTTGATCCTACAAAGCCCAATGAAGCTTCATGGAATTGTATTAATAAGGAAAGTCCTAGTGACATAATAAGTTGTACTGCTAATCGAGGAGAAGACGAAGAAGATGAAGAAGAGGAGGAAGAACTTCCTGAAGCCGTTAATAATCTGTGTGGTCCAGCTCTTGGATCAGCAAGAAATGGCAATATCGGAACTTTTGGTAGTTCTCTTGCGAATAAATCAATGACAGGATTGGCTTTTTGTTCTGGTATTGCAGAAATTGTGGGAGTTGCACCCGAAACCTATCCGGCTGCTGGAGGGGAAAAGAATTGGACTTGCAAAAAAATAGGTGCTACAAACAATATCACTGCTATTTGTACCATAAAAGTAAATAGCTTTAGCGATATTCCTAATCCCGAAGCTGACATTGCTTGTGAAAATAAATTAATCAGTGCTTGTACTCAGGGAAATAAGCCGGAGATTACTCTTGTTCGTCAAGTGGATAGTAATGATTGCAAGGTTTATTGCGAAGAAAAAATCAAATTTGCAGGATGTTGGATAAATGCACAAGACGGTTGTTATTGCCGTCCCGGAGGAATTTCTATCACTCAACTTGTTGGAATGCAAACCGAGGGTGGTAATTGTACAGTTGCTGCTCCTGTTGAGAGAACTACTCCAACTATTCCACCTACTGTCCCAACTGTCCCAACTACCCCAACTACCCCCATTGACCCTACTGTTTCAATTACTAATCCAATTATTCCTACTAATCCTGTTGCTATGGGCACAACTGTTTCTGATTCTAAAAATAATACAGAAAAGGATAGCCTTAAGGCTAAATGTGGTGATGCTCAGGGGATTTATTATTTTAATGAAAATAAATTTAGAGGTTCTTTCTGTAAGACTGGTAGTCCAGAGATGGCTCAATCAGACAGATATGCATATGGACCAGGACAAGACTGGAAACTTAATGGTGTTAATTTTTTCTTGAACTTAAAAGACACTGGAAGAATGGCAACATCTATGCAATGGACTTGCGTTGGAAGCGAATCTAAATACAATTCGGGGCTTTGTCGGGCTACGCTTCTTTCTATTCCAGAAGGAAAAGATTGTTCTTGCGCTGCTCAAACTTGTTCAGACAAAACTTGCGGAGGATATGCTAGAGGCGAAACTGATTTTATGAATGATTATTGCAAAGGAACTAAAGAATGTGTTTATGGAAAATGTGGAAATGCGGCTGGATTTTATGATAAAGAACAAAGACAGTCGGGATTTACCGGAAGAACTTTTTGCGAAAGTGGAATCCCAGAGTTTTACAATGAAGAACCAGTAGTGACAACGATAACTAACTATCGCGACACCTCACAATTCCCTTTTCCAGTCCTAGGAACTAGAGGTCGAACCAAGTGGACTTGTTTGGGAAGTGAGGAAAAATATAATTCTGATATTTGCGCTGCTTCAGTTATATATCACGAAGAAAGCGTTTGGAGAAAAGTTGGAGATGCTGGAAAGCAAGCTGTTATTACGGCGGCTGTTGTTGCCGCTGTTAGTTTTATTCCCGGCGTTGCTCCTGCTTTGCTGCTGTAACGGAATATCTTGGTGCTACTGTTATGTCCGGTATTGAATATACCACAGATGCATATAAGGTGTATAATTATTCAGATGATTTCATTAACGCGTATTAATTTGTAGATTATTGAAAATTACTTGGGCAATTTATTTTGTTAATAATTTAATTTAAAAGACGATGAACTATTATTTGTTAGCTTTAAAAAAATATGCAGTGTTTAATGGAAGAGCGAGTAGAAAAGAGTATTGGATGTTTCTTTTGTTTAATATTATCTTCTCTATTATAGCAATAATACTCGATAGTATTTTTGGTATAACTATAAAAGAAATTGGCTATGGTCCTATATATATTTTATTCATATTAGCTATGTTTCTTCCGGCGCTGGCTATTTCAGTGAGAAGGTTGCATGATATCGGAAAAAGTGGCTGGATGTATCTCATAATCTTCATCCCTATAATTGGTGTTATTTGGTTTTTAATTCTTATGGTTACTGATAGCAATCCGGAGGAGAATATTTATGGACAAAACCCAAAACATATAGCCACTATTTGAAATACAAGTTTTTTTCCAAAAAAGTTATCCACAGCCCCAATAAAAACAGCCAAAAATAGGCTGTTTTTTGGTACTTGGCAGATTTTTCGCTTGTGGTATAATGATATTACTATATACAATATATAGGGTAAAAGTAGCATAAAGCCGTTATCCCGCACCAATTCCAACAGAGAATTTATATTGTAAAAATATTTGTGTGTGTGGTTGCCTACGGCTTAGTTATAAATAATATAAAAATTAATCTGCGAATTGGTGCAGGGATGCTCAATTTTTTATCCGCTCACTTCGCTCGCAGAAAAAATTGGCATGATTTGTCCATTTTGTAATCACAATGATACTAAAGTTGTTGATTCGCGTGATACTAATGACGGGAAGATAACGCGAAGAAGAAGAGAATGTTTGAAATGCAATGCGCGTTTTAGCACCTATGAAGAAGTGGAACTCCTTCGTCTGGCTGTTGTGAAAAGAGATAGTTCGAAAGTGGATTATGATAAAAACAAAATTGAAGTGGGTGTGCGTCGAGCGCTCACCAAAAGACCGGTGTCAGAAGAAAAAGTCGCCAAACTTTTAGGAGACATTGAATATGAAATTGGGTCAAATGAAAAACCAGAAATAACCACACGCGAAATTGGAAAAATAGTTCTCAAAAAACTCCGAGAATTAGATGAAGTGGCCTATGTCCGATTTGCCAGCGTTTATAAATCATTTGGAAGCGTAGAGAGTTTCAAAAAAGAGTTAGATTCGTTTGATAAGTAAATTTACGAAATTACGAATTAAGCGAAAATACCAATTCGTAATTTAGTTAGATTCGTATATTCGTAAATTAAGATGTAATTAATTTTTTTAACATAATCCTATGGGAAGCAAAACAAAAATCAAAAAAGGGGGGAAAAGAGTGAAAGGAGAAAAGCCTGCCCGCATCGCTACGCGAAGTGTTGCAGGCGGGGGTAAAGAGAAAAAAGCCAAGGTAAAAAGCAAAATCAGAAAAGTTGTCAAAAGAAGCGGGGAAGTAGTGCCGTTTAATCAGAAAAAAATAACCGAAGCGGTGTATAAGGCTTTTTGTGAAACTAGAGAAGCTGGCAAAAAAGAAGCTAAGCAAGTTTCGGATAAATTAGTCCAATTACTCAACAAAAATTTCAAACCAGGCTATATTCCGCAAATCGAAGAAATTCAAGATTTAGTAGAAAAGGTTTTGATGATTTTGGACTTTGATGAAACTGCCAAAGCCTATATCATCTATCGAGACAAGCGAGGCAAGCTTCGCGACACGGAAAGTTCACTTTCCGAAGCAGTGGATTTGATTGAAAGTTATATCAAAGAAATTGACTGGCAGGTCAAAGAAAATGCTAATATGGCCTATTCGTTGCAAGGATTGAATAATTACGTTTCTTCTATTGTTTCTAGTAAATATTGGATGGATCGAGTTTATCCGAAATCAATTAAGCGCGCCCATGAAGAGGGAGATTTTCATATTCATGATTTAGACAAAATCGCGGCTTATTGTTGCGGTTGGGATTTGCAAGATCTTTTGACGAAGGGTTTCACGGGAGTTTCTGGAAAAATCTCTTGCAAACCACCGAAACATTTCAAAGCAGCCTTGGGTCAAATGGTGAATTTTTTCTATACCACACAAGGCGAAACGGCGGGTGCACAAGCTTTCTCTAATTTTGACACATTGATGGCGCCGTTTATCCGTTATGACAAATTGGATTATGAAGCAGTCAAACAAGCAATGCAAGAATTTATTTTCAATCTCAACGTGCCAACTCGCGTTGGTTTTCAAACTCCCTTCACTAATCTCACGATGGATATGACTTGTCATCCGACTTATAAAGATCAAAATGTTATTATCGGTGGAGTGCCACAAAAAGAAAAATATGATGAGTTTCAAGAAGAAATGAATTTGATCAATCGTACTTTTGCGGAGGTGATGACAGAAGGAGATGCGAGTGGTCGAATTTTCACTTTTCCGATTCCAACTTATAACATCGACAAAAATTTTGATTGGAATGATAAAAGATTTGATCCAATTTGGGAGATGACAGCCAAGTATGGCATTCCATATTTTGCCAATTTTGTGAATTCCGATATGAATCCGGAAGATGCTAGAAGTATGTGTTGTCGATTGCGACTGGATAATCGAGAACTTCACAAAAGAATGGGTGGACTTTTTGGCGCCGCACCTCTCACTGGATCAGTTGGTGTGGTGACGATAAATCTTCCACGCATAGGGTATCTGGCCAAAGACAAAAAAGATTATTTCAAGAGACTGGATGCACTTATGGATACGGCTAAGGAAAGCTTGGAAACAAAGAGAAAAATAGTGGAGGCATTTACTTTGAAAGGGCTTTATCCATATTCTAAATTTTATCTGGAAAATATTTTCAAACGCCGTGGTTCATATTGGGGCAATCATTTTTCCACAATCGGTTTGGTTGGAATGAATGAATCATTGGTAAATTTCATGGGAGAAAAAACATCCAGCAAGAAAGGTTTGAAATTTGCCGAAGAAATCTTGACTCATATGCGAGAAAAAATGATCAAATATCAGGAAGAAACCGGCAATCTATATAATTTGGAAGCTACTCCTGCGGAAGGCACGTCATATCGCTTGGCACTCAAAGATCAAAAACGTTTTCCAAAAATGATTTTTGCCAACAATGGCGCAGTAGAAAAAGGAGCTCAGCCTTACTACACCAATTCTTCACAATTGCCAGTGGGACACACGGATGATATTTTTGAAGCACTGGACTTACAGGATAGCTTGCAAACTAAATATACCGGCGGGACGGTGCTACACGGATTCTTAGGAGAAAGAATTTATGACATTGAAACGACTAAAAATTTAGTCAGAACTATTGCTAGTAAATATCATTTGCCATATTTCACTCTCTCACCGACTTTCAGTGTTTGTCCACATCATGGCTACATCGAGGGGGAGCACAAGACTTGTCCAAAATGCGTAATTGAACAAAAATGTGAAGTTTATTCTCGAATCGTGGGCTATATCCGGCCAGTAGAACAATGGAACGCCGGCAAAAGCGAGGAGTATAAAGATCGTAAAGAGTTTTTAGTAATAAAGAAATGAAATTCACCCTATGGAGTGCGGACTTAAAAATTAGCTAAAACTAAATTAATTTATTTTATAATTATCAATCCTGTGGTGTATTATATAATTACTCCATAGGGTAAAAAATATATGAAAAAACAAATATGTCATGATTGCAAAAAAGAATTGGAAAACAACGATGAAGTTGCGAAATATGAAACAAATAGCGGAGAATTTTTCAAATGCAGAAAATGTCATGAGGCTGATTCGGTACTAAGAAATTTTCAAGAAACGGAAGTTTATTCTCGTATCGTAGGATATATCCGTCCGGTTAGTCAATGGAATGCCGGTAAAGCCGAAGAGTATAAGGACAGAAAAGAATACAAGGCCGTTTGTTGCTAGATTCGAAAGAGATAGGGGGCGATGTTTGTCTTTTAGATGAATATCGCCCTTAATTTTTTATAAATCTTTTTATATTAGTATATTAACATTTTAGCATTTTAACAAAATGCTAATGCTAAAATGTTAATATGATAAAATGTTAAAATGATTATCGGTGGTTTTCAAAAATTGACGCTCATTGATTATCCCGGCAAATTAGCCACGACTGTTTTTACCAGTGGTTGTTCTTTTCGTTGCCCATTCTGTCATAACCCAGAATTGGTTTTGGGGGCAGGTCGCGACCTGTCGCTACATAGTAATTCCGAAAAAGAATTTTTTGAATTTTTGAAAAAAAGGAAAGATAAGTTGCAGGGCGTGTGTATTACGGGAGGCGAACCAACAATTCAGACGGACATCGTTGAATTTATAAGGAAAATTAAAAAATTGGGTTTTTTAGTGAAACTCGACACCAATGGCAGTCGACCGGATGTGCTCAAGAAAATTATCGATTTGAAATTAGTGGATTATATCGCGATGGATATCAAAAATCAAATTAAGCGATATAGCGAAACGGCCGGAGTTAAAATAGATGAAGAAAGAATCAAATTGAGTGTTGATTTAATTATGAACAGTAAGGTTGCTTATGAATTTCGCACCACGGTCGTTCCGGGAATTCATACTCAGAAAGATTTTTTGGAAATTGCCAAATGGATCAAGGGCGCGCGTGTTTATTGGCTTCAAAAATATGAAGAAACAAAAATTCTTGATCCAAAATTGAAAAATAAAACAAAAAACAAGAAGATTAATTTGGAAAAAATCAAAGAAAAAATTGAGAAAAATTTTGGAAAAATGGGGATTAGATAATTTTTTTAAATTATTATATAATTAATTTATGATAGAAAAAATTAAATCAAACAGCGTCTTAGTTCTTATAATCAACGCACTCCTACTAGTGATTGGTTTTTTAATAATTAAAAATAAGGACAGTGATAGGTTGTTAACGCAAAAAGAAGCGCTTTTGAATACTGGCTCAATTGATTCAAAAATTTTAGAAAAACAAACAGCAATTTTTGAGGATAGAGAGGCCAAGCTGAGGAGTCTGAATAATTCTTCGAAAGAAACAAAGCAAGTTGATAATGTGACGGCTAAAACTACCACCACTAGCATGCCGGCACCAGCGAAAAAAACCACAACGAAAACTAAAACATCGTAGTTTATATTATGAAAAAATTTTTGAAATTTATTTTTATACTTTTGATTCCTGTGTTTTTCGCAACAACTTTTTATTTTGTCAAAGCTGATGATGACAATGAAACAGAGGAAAGTGAGGATGAAGATGATGACGAGGATGATGAGGATTATAAACCTAAAACTACGACAAAAACTGTTGTTACCCAGCCTTCCGTTTCCACGAAAGTTGAAACCACAACAAAAACCACTGTCTATAAGGATAGCGACGGCGATGGAATTTTGGATGAAACCGATCCACATCCAACAGTTGCAGAAATATATATCGCAGAAGATAAAAATCTAAATGGCATAGTGGATAAATTCGAATAGATGAATTCAATTTTTTCGCAGGAATTTAGAGCGCTGGGCACAGAGATAAGAATATTTTTAGTTGTTGACAGAGAAAAAACAATTGAAGATGCAAAGGATATTCTGGAGGAGATAAAAAAAATATATCAAGAAAAAGAAAAAATATTCAGCCGATTTATTGAGAAAAGTGAACTTTCAAAATTAAATGCAAACATTGGCATTTTCAAAACTGCCTCGGAAGACATTTTGTATTTAACACAAAAATCATTAGAATACTACAAAGAAAGTGAAGGTTATTTTGACCTGCGGATACTGGAAGTTTTGGAAAACGTAGGCTATGAAAAAAATTTTAAAACTAATACTTTTTTCCAAAAGGAAATTGAAAAAGATAAAATTTTTCCAAAAGATAAATTATCAGATGATTTGAAAATAAAAAAAGGCCAAGTTTATTTTGGACGGCGAATAGATTTTTCTGGAATCGCCAAGGGTTATATCACTGATTTGATTTCGCAGTATCTCGAAAACTCCGGCTGGCAAAATTTCTTAGTTGATTCCGGCGGAGATATTTTCGCCAAAGGGAAAAATGAAAGTCAGGAAAGTTGGGGAGTGGAGGTTGAAGGTATTTCGCAGGATAATATTATTCTAAATTTAGAAAATTCAGCTGTAGCTACTTCTGGCATAACTAGAAAAAAATGGGAAGTTGGTGAAAAAAAATATCATCATTTGATCAATCCTCTTCACCCT
>DCUU01000042.1:404-41652 GCA_002328565.1 Candidatus Moranbacteria bacterium UBA2206 | reverse complement strand
AAGATCTCAACCCTCCACAAATCACTAACATTAAATCTGACACCACCGTCTTTCCTGGTAAAGACGCCCAAATCCAAACTATTATTAGCTGGAACACTGACAAAGACTCAAATTCTATCCTGGCTTACCGCCAAGGAGTAGAGAAAGACCCTAATCTCCCTAACCAACTAAAAAACCCAGACACCAAAACAATTGATAACTGGAAACTAATTAAAAAATCTGACCTAGTCAAAAACCATCTCTTTGTCCTGACTGACCTAAAACCTGCCTCCGTCTATCAATTCAGAACTGCCTCCTTTGACAAACATGGCAATGTCTCAGTTTCAGAAAACTATTCCTTACTCACCCCAACCAAACAACAATCCGTCCTAGACCTCATCATCTCTAACTTTGAATCTACCTTTGGATGGGTGAAGAGGATTGGGAACTAAAGCATGAAGCATGTAGCATGAAGCATGAAGCATGAAACAAAGTGAAGATGAGGGAGAAAGGCTGAAGTTAAATGCAGAATACAAAATACAAAATATAAGACAAAAGACCTCAGAGGAGGGGTTCAATTTTATTGATAAAATTGAAAGGAGGCTTGTTTAAGCCTAAATATAATATTGGCTATTGCACAAAAAACTGCCACGTGGTAGGATGTTTAGGTCGTTTTTAAAACTGGGTGGCAAGGGAGGTTTAGCGAATGAGAAGGCTAAAAAGGGGACATTCCAGAAAAAACTGAAAATAATGAGCGGACAACTTCAGTGTGATGCGATAAGGAGGATCAAAAAATATAATATTCTAACACTAATTGTTCTCGCGCTAGTCGTGAGGCTGTTTTTTTCTTTTTATTTAGGCGAAAATGCCTTGGCAAAAAAACCAGAAAAAAATTCCGATAGACAAAAATTTAGCTCAATTGATCCACTGAAAAACATCAATCCGGAAGATTTTTTCAAGGAAAATAAAGAAAAGAATATTTGCGAAAAAAATCGCTTTCAAACTGAAAAAAAACCAGAGAATAAAGAAGAGGAAAGATATAAAGATTTAGTGAAAGATTATCCTATGACGGAAATGGTTTTGGAAATTTCCAAAAAAGATAAATCTGTGGCAGCATTCCTGATCGCTATTGCTAAAAAAGAAAGCAACTGGGGGAAACATTCTCCGAAAAAGAATGGCGAAGATTGTTATAATTATTGGGGTTATCGCGGAGGTTACAATGCTACTGCTTCAGGATATAGTTGTTTTGACAGTCCCAGCCACGCGGTGGAAGTTGTGGGTGGAAGAATTGAAAACTTAATTAATCAAGGAATCGATACACCGGAAAAAATGATTGTTTGGAAATGCGGAAGGGACTGCTCTTGGGACAATCCAACGGCCGTTAAAAAATGGGTGAGTGATGTGAGTGCCTATTATCATAAATTAAACTCTTAGGGAATAGAACTTGCGTGGCTATGGAAATAGATTTTCAGGCAAATGCGTAAGTCTTTCAGGAAAAAATAAACCAGGAGTGGTTTATTTTTTAATTTTAGTGTAAAATAAATATACGAATATAAAAAATTATGAATTGGATAGGGATTGCCATACTTGCATATTTTCTTTTAGCCCTGGAAATTGTTCTGGATAAATTTTTGCTTTCTTCCAAGCGCGTTTCCCATCCTGCTATCTATGCTTTTTATTCCGGAACAATGGGTATGTTTGCGGTTGTTTTTGCCCCCTTTGGATTCCATTGGATTAGTTATGAGAAAATGTTTTTCAGTTTCATCGCTGGAATGATTTTTATCTACGGAATGCTTTCATTGTTTTGGGCAGTCAAAAGAGGGGAGGCCAGCCGGGTGCTTCCGATTGTGGGCGCGGTTGTCCCAATCACATCATTTTTTCTGGCTATAGTTTTTTTGGGGGAAGACTTGGGGCTCAGGGGTACTCTTGGTATCGGTGCTTTAATTTTTGGTGGAATTTTGATTTCTTTTAATTTAGCTAAAAATAGAACAAGGATATTTTTCGAAGGTTTTCGCGCTTCAATTTTAGCTGGGTTTCTCCTAGCTGTTTCAACGATTATAATAAAAGCGTTGTACAATGAAGATAATTTTTTAAATGTTTTTATCTGGACAAGAGCAGGCGCATTTTTGGGCGTGTTGAGTTTCTTCCTGATCCCTATTTGGCGAAAACCTATTTTGAATTCGCTATTGAAATTTAAAAAATCCGAAAAAGAAGAGAAAAAATCTGGTGCTTCTTTTGTTCTAGCTAAAACGCTCGGCGGAAGCGGATCATTTCTCAAAGAAAATGCAGTGTCGATGTCTTTGGCAAGCGTGACTGTGGTGAATGCCTTAGTTTCAGTAGAATACGTTTTTATTTTTGGCTTGAGTATTATTTTTTCTGCTTGGATGCCAAAAATAATGCGAGAAGAAAAAGATTTTAAAAGCATAGCTCAAAAAATTATAGCTATTGCCATTATCACCCTAGGATTAATTTTAGTTTCTTCACCCTATGGAGTACGGACATAGTGATAAATAAGAATTTAAATTAGATTTATTTTTTAATACTACTCGTGGTTTATTGTGAAATTACTCCATAGGGTAAAGTCCTAAATTTATGAAATATATAAAAAAATTTCTAAGAATTTTTGGAAAATTAATCGGAATTATATTCGTTATACTTTTGGGCTTCTTTATTTATTTTAATATTCCCGTAAGTGATCAAAACGAAAGGGCAGAATTGGGCGTGACTTTTTCTAGCCGTTACGCCACAAACATTGGGCTAAATTGGAAAGAAGCCTATGTGGCCGCGCTGGATGAATTGGAGGTGAAAAATGTGCGACTGCCCGTTTATTGGGATTTAGTAGAAAAATCAGAAGGAGAGTTTGATTTCTCTGATGTCGATTGGCAACTTCAGGAAGCGCAAAAAAGAAATGTCAATATAATCTTAACAATTGGTCAGAAGGTTCCGCGCTGGCCAGAATGTGCCATTCCTGATTGGGCATCTGTAAGTGATCAAAAAAGAAAAGAATCTCTTTTGAATTTTATCTCAGTGGTGATGGAGCGGTATAAGAATAATTCTGAGATAAAATATTGGCAAATTGAAAATGAACCATTCTTGCTTTTTGGCATTTGCCCAGCGCCGGACGCTGATTTGCTAGATAGCGAAATTTCTCTGGCTAGAAAAATTGATGATAGCCGGAAAATAATTGTTTCTGATAGTGGAGAGCTAAGCCTTTGGGTGAGAGCAGCCAGAAGGGCGGATGTTTTTGGTACTACGATGTATCGCAATGTCTATAAGGAAGGCTGGGGCTATTATGTCTATCCGGTTGGACCACGCTTCTTTCGGTTTAAGTATGGCCTTATTAGTCTTTTTGCAGAACAAAAAAATGCGATTGTGGCGGAACTGCAAGCTGAACCGTGGATCCAAGGCTGGACAGTGGATGCAACGCTAGAGGAACAATTTAAATCAATGAATGAAAAAAAATTGAGAGAAAATGTGACTTATGCCCGTCAGGTTGGTTTTCCGGAAATTTATCTTTGGGGAGTGGAATGGTGGTATTGGCTAAAGGTGGAAAAAAATTATCCGGTGCTTTGGAATACAGCGCAAGAATTGTTTAATGAGGTTGAATAAAAATAATGATTAGGCGGTATATCGGCGTGCATCATATTAATACGCTACAGAAATTAATTTTAATTCTAGTAATTATAGTTACTGGAATTTTCGGCATAGTTTTCAGCATAAAAGCTTACCCGGAAATTTTCAAAACTAATATAGCTCTGGAAAAGTCAAAAGATATTCGACCGGAAGAATCAGTTGTGATTAATTTTTCTTACCCAGTGTTTGTTGATGATTATAATTTAAAAATAAAAATAGTTCCCGATGAAAATTATAAGCTTGTCTGGAAAGATTCTAATAAAAAACTTGAGATAGTACCGAAAAATTTTTGGCAACCGCAAATGCAGTATGAAATATTTTTGCCAGCAGGAAAAAATATAATGTTTTCTGATATAGAAAAACAAAAATTATTTTTTTCTACGGATAAATATCCGCAAGTTAAAAAAATAATTCCCGAAAATGGTTCGCAAAATGTGGCGATTGATATTGAAGATCCGATAATATTAAATTTTTCCAAATCAACTGCTGATTTTTCTTTGAAATTTGTCCTAAACTCAGACAAGGGAGCTTTTTTTGAAACTAATTTTAATCGGGATGAATTTAAATTAATGCCCAGAGAGGGAATGGAATATGCCCAAAAGTATCATTTAGAAGTTTATGCTAAATATAAAACAGCCAGAGATGAGGAATACAAAAAAATTTATGAAAGTTTTTTTGAAACCATGCCACCACCTAAAGTTGTTTGGGATAAGGATAAAAATATAAGATTGGAACAAGCTAAAAAATATACGTCTGCCAAGATAAAAACTGGAAAATATATTGATATTAATTTATCCGCTCAAGTTATGAGTATTTTTGAGAATGGAAAAATTCTGGAGTCCTTTATGGTTTCTAGTGGGAAAAAAGGAATGGATACGCCTAAAATGGAAACAAAAATTTATAATAAATCTCCACGACCATTTTCCAAAGCCTACGGACTTTTTATGCCAAATTGGATGGCGTTGGTGTCGGATGGAAAGTATGGCATTCACGAACTGCCAGAGTGGCCAGGAGGCTATAAGGAAGGAGCAAATCATCTGGGAATTCCTGTTTCGCACGGTTGCGTTCGATTAGGTGTTGGTTCCGCAGAAAAAGTCTATAATTTTGCCGAAGTTGGCACGCCAGTGATTATATACTGAAATTAAAGGATATTGAAATTTTCTCAAATTAAACTCGAACTCAAATTTTCTAGCTAAAAATTTTCCTCAATCAACGGCGACCAAAGAAAATTTTTAGAGAAAATATTGAGCTCTCAGACAATAATTTTTCGAAAATTTCAATATCCTTTAGCACAGTCTTCTAAAATATGTTTAAAAAATTTCTAAAATATTATTTGCCAGCTCTTCTTTGGATGGGGATTATTTTTTATTTTTCGTCCATTCCGGGGTTTCAATCTTCCAAAAGTTCTATTGCGGAAATAGTTTTGCGCAAAGGGGCACATTTTTTGGAATTTTCAGTTTTGTTTTTTTTGCTTTGGAGAATTTTTTTTCTTGCACATAAACTTAAAATGCAAAAAACTTACTGGCTAGCGTTGTTAGGAGCTATCTTCTTTGGTGCCAGTGATGAGTTCCATCAAACATTAGTGATGGGAAGAACGGGAAGAATAATCGACGCCATTTTTGATAGTGGGAGCATTATATTTAGTGCTGAAATATTTTTGGTTTTAATCAGTCGAAAGATAAACAAGAAAAATATATTTGTTTTGTTTTTTTCAGCACTAATGCTGTTAGGCCTAGGAATCAAAATGATTCAAGATGGAAAAAGTAGTGAAAAAAAAGCAGTGAGTATTATCCTGGAAAATGAAGCAAAAAAGGTGAAAGAAGATTTGGAAAATAGAATCGGTACTTCGGAAAAAGAAATTATTTTGAATAATGAAAAAATGCAAGATGATGTGATAGTGAAGTCGGAAAAAATGATAGAAAAAGTTCCCGACAAAATTTTAATGGAAGTTCCTTTCACAACTCAGGCGCCATTTGCCAAGTGGGATGAAATTCATGAGGAAGCTTGTGAAGAAGCGTCGATTATAATGCTTCGATATTATTTTTCTGGAGAAAAGTTGACACCGGAAGTTGCTGAAAAAGAAATTCAAGCTTTGGTTAAATTTCAAAATAAAAATTATGGCGATTTTAAAGATACTACTGCCCAGCAAACGGCCGATTTATTTTTGGATTTTTATGGTGAACTTCCCGATGGAAAAAAATTGAAAGTAGTTTATGATTTTGAAAAAGAGGATTTAAAAAAATATTTGGCGCAGGGTTTTCCAATTATTGTTCCAGCCGCCGGCAGAGAGCTGGGTAATCCGAATTTTACCGCTCCAGGACCGCTCTATCACAATTTAGTTCTAGTCGGTTATGATGGCGACCTAATTATCACCAATGACCCAGGAACGCGCAAGGGTGAAGGATATAAATACGATGTCGATATTTTATATAACGCTATCCATGATTTCCCCGGAAAACCGGAAGATATTAAAAAGGGTAAAAAGGCGATGATTGTGGTGGAATAGAGTTTGTTTTTGTGGTATGATTGATTTATAAAAATAGAAAGGAAGGAGGTGTTAATATGATGAAAAAATACAGTGATATTTTGGTGGGGTTGTCAGTTTTAGCAGTGCTAATTTCCGGTTATGATTCGCTTTATCAAACAAATGTTTTGAACTTAGCCGGAACACAATGGATGCTAATTGCTTTGGTTTTGGGTGTGTATGGAATTTATGCNNAAGATTGCTGTTTTTGATATTGACGGAACAATATTTAGGAAGAACTTAGCGTTTGAACTCATCAATGAATTAGCGTGGATGAAAGTTTTTAGGCGTGAAGTGCGCAATGAACTGGTGCAGCTTTATACAAAATGGCTAGATCATCATGGCACATATGAGGAATATAGAAAGGCTTTGGTCAAGCTTTATGTGGAAAATATCAAGGGTTGCACACGAGATCAGATAATAGAAGCTAGCAAAATAGTCGTGCCTTTTTTCAAGGATCGTACATATATTTTCGCTAATAATTTAATAATCGAACTAAAAAAGAAAGGCTATCATCTTATAGCTGTTAGTGGTTCACCAATTGAAATTGTAGAAGAATATAATAAACATTTGAAATTTGATGCAGTGTTTGGTACAGTCTATGAACTTGACAATAGTGGTTTCTATACTGGCAAAGAAGCTTTTGCGCCAACAGCACACAAGGGCCATGTCGTTCGACAATATGCGGCGGAAAATAAATTAACGCTGGAAGATTCCTATGGCGTAGGGGACACAGAATCGGATGCGAAATTTTTAGAAATTGTGACTAATCCAATTGCATTTAATCCTAATTTGAATTTGAAAACTATTGCAGAGAAAGAAGGTTGGCGAATTGTGGTGGAAAAGAAAGATGTAATTTATGAAATTAATAAGTATCACCCTATGGAATAAATTTTGCCTGCCTCGTCGGTAGGCGGGTTTACAAAATTATCCCGACGATTCGGGATATTCCACAGGGTAAATATAATTTTATGGAAGCGTATATAATTATTGGAGCTATTGCATTTATCTTTTTCTTTGTCATTTATTTACTTTTGGATTTTGCAACGATTAAGGGTGGCGCTAACCAATTTTGGGATAAGTGGGTGAAGAAAACTCTCTGGATTTGGTTGCCATTTTATGCGCTTCAAAGATTGATTAAAGAAGCAATATTAAAGAAATAATCTTCGCCACTTTTCTTTTCCCAAAAGAAAAGTGGCAGAAAAGAAAAAGGCCACCCGAGCTCATAGAAAGATAATTTTTCAACTTTTTCGCTAAAATTTATAACTCGGCCCGACCAAATGCGTCGGGCCTCAGACAGGATAAATTTCTTAACGCGAAAAAGTTTTAATTTATTTCTTTCTATTTCGCAAGGGTGGTTTTTAAAAAAAAGATAATAAAAAACACCAGCAGTATAAGCTGGTGTTTTTTTAAGATAGAATGTTTACTTAGCGCTTTCGACGAATTTCTTGAATACTTCAGGATTTTCCATGGCCATTTGCGAGAGAACCTTTCGGTCCACTTCAATTTTTTTGTCAGTTAGGATTTTGATGAATGAGCTGTATTTTTGTCCAACTTCACGAAGAGCGATGTTGAGACGGGTGATCCAAAGCGCGCGCATAGTTCTTTTTTTCACTCGACGGTCGCGATAAGCATATGAACCAGCCTTAATTACAGCTTGCTTGGCTGCGGCATAGTGGGATTTTCTTTTCCAACGATAACCCTTGGCGTCTTCTAATAGATTCTTTCTTCTTTTTGAGGCGGAAACTCCGCGTTTTACTCTAGTCATTTTTTTTGTGATTAGTGATTATAAGGCAAACCTTTTAAGATATTATGTTCATCAGCTTTAAACAATCTTATGTCACCCTTTTTTGCTCGACCGACTTTGCCATTTTCTTTGGAATTATAATGGTTTTGTCCGGTTTTTCGACGAGTGACCTTCTTGTTTTTGGTAATTTTGATTTTCTTAATCAAAGCTTTCTTGGTTTTTAATTTTGGCATATTATTGTGATGTTATTATTATATTAAATCCTCCCGGAAATCTTTTTATCTCTTGCTCTATTTTATTAGGCACGGAAATGCTTTTTACAAATTCAATGAGATTTTGTCTGGCTAGATCGCCATGCGCTTTTTCCCGACCCTTTAGAATTATTTCAATCTTTACCTTGTTGCCTTTAGTGAGAAATTTTTCCGTTTGATCTTTTTTAAAATTCAAATCATGTTCATCAGTTCGAACGCTTAGGCGGATGCCCTTAGTTTCGAATTTTTTCTGTTTGGACTTGTTCTGTCTTTCTTCTTTAGATTTTTGGTATTGAAATTTTCCAAAATCCATAATCTTACAAACAGGCGGCACGGCCTTAGGAGAAATTTCAACTAAGTCGAGCATTTTTTGTTTGGAAAGAATCAGAGCTTCTGGGACAGTCATCACTCCTAACAATCCTCCATCCTCGTCAATGACGCGAATTTCTTTGGCCCAAATAGCTTCATTTATTCTTGTTTTTGATGCCTTTTGTACAAAAGGCTTTCGATATATTCTTCTAATGGTTTTTATGTTAATAATTATTATTTACGAAAGTACGAATTTGGCGAAAGTACGAATAAAATTCAAAAAGGATTAGTAATTTCGTTTAATTCGTATTTTCGTAAACTGTGGAGATGGCGAGAATCCCTGCCTGCCGGCAGGCAGGGAACTCGCACTGCAGAAATCTAAAATAAAAATTTAAGACTTTTGCTACTGTGGAGATGATGGGAATTGAACCCATGTCCAAAGCTATTCATCTAAAATCCTCTACAAGCTTAGTTAGTTTGTTTAGATTGGAAGTTATGAACTAACAAAATATCCCAACCTTTTTTCTAGTGTAATTTTACCAAAAAAGCCTAGAAAATGCAATTTTGGCTATCCTAATGTATAACACCGAGCTCTATCTATTAGGAGTGGATAGTTCGATGGCCTCGGCAATTAAGCCAAAGCGTAGGCAAAGTTAGCTGAGAAAGCTTGCGCTAACACAGTTTTTGCTTTTGAAAATAAGTTTGCACTTATTGATTTGGTAAAATTTTAACGAGTGATTACCATTCTCGGCTTGCATATTTTAAACGTACAACTTGTCGAAACCAAACATCCCCCGACCCGCTTCGCGGGAAATCCCAAATAACAAAATTCAAATAACAAATAATTTCATAAATCCGAAATATTTTGATATTTGGTGTTTGTGATTTGGAACTTATGAATTCTTAAGAATTCTTCTGATATTCCTGTCATCTTCTCTTTTCTTGATTTTGTCTCGCTTGTCGTATTCCTTTTTACCTTTCCCGAGGCCAAATTCTAGCTTGATGAGACGTCTTTTAGTATATAATTTAATTGGCACTAATGTCAAGCCTTGAGTGCGAGCTTTTCCAATTAAATGCTTTATTTCTGATTTCTTGAGCAGAAGCTTTCTTGGGCGGGTTGGATTGTAATTGTTGATTATCCCAGCGTGAATATAGGGTGGAACATGGGCATTAGTGAGATATAGCTCGGCGCCATGGATTGTCACGAAGGACTCTTTGAGGCTCACATGCTTGGTTTTCATCGATTTTACCTCATGACCAAAGAGTTCAAGGCCGGCCTCGTAGTTTTCTAGAATCGTATAATCAAAATTGGCGCGTTTATTTGTAGCTAAAATACCCATATGCATAGTCTAGCATTTCCTGTTTATTTTTGCTAGAATTGAACTATGGATCAGACAGGACAACAAATTTTTCAATTTCTTTCGCATTATGGTTATGCCATTATGTTGCCTTTGATGATTATCGAAGGACCAGTAGCGACAATTATTGCAGCGCTTCTGGCCAGTCTTGGAGCGTTTAATGTTTTTGTCGTCTTGTTTTTATCAATAATTGGCGATATGGCCGGCGATATAATATTTTACTGTCTAGGTTATAAATATGGCATAGGCTTTGTGAGGCGTGTGGGAAAATATATTGGCATCACTGAAAAGTTAGTTTTAAAAATGGAAAAATATTTTAAACATCACGGCGGAAAAACAATTTTTGCAGTGAAATCTACTACGGGACTTTGTTGGGCAACTTTCACTGCAGCTGGAATTGTCAAGATGGATTTTAGGAAATTCATAAAATATTCTTTCTTAGGTGGAATTGTTTGGAGCGGATTTTTGGTAGCGATGGGATATTTCTATGGTTATCTCTGGCGAGAGATAAAACAATATATTGAATGGATTGGCTGGTTAATATTCGCAGTGGCCATTGGCTCTTTTATTTTTGTAAATACTTACAAAAGCTATCAATCGAAAAAACTTTTGGAAAAAAATGGAGATAATGGAGATCTTGACTAGAATTGTGTTATGTGCTATAGATTAAGGTCGTCGTTGTTTAATAACTGAAAACCCCCATAACCCAAACTAAGGAGAATGATCATGAAAAAATGCACGTTGTTATTTTTAATCACGTCGGCAATCTTTTTTTGTACAGGCATTTCAGAGTGCAACGCCAACGACAAGCATGGGATAATTTTTGATCAATCGAGTGGTGGCTCGGTTGATTTTAAAAGCATCCCGGTTTACGTCATTACAAAAATGGAAGCCGGACCTCGTTTAAGCGGAGGGAAGATCACGCTTCCCTACGGGCAATATATCATCGAGGGGGATGAAGAAAAATTGACAAATGTGACCGGCTATTCTTTGTCCGAGTTGTTTAAGTTCGGTTTAAAGTCTTATGGGATAAAGGAGAATAAATATTCCATAAAAAGAATAACTCGCTACGCGACGAACGAGTCGCAAACTATCCTATACGTTTTTGACTACGAATAAGGATCATCACACGGCCTGTATGCTTAGAGGGGCATACAGGCCGTTTTTTTATTTATAAAATTGAGTTATAATTAAAGCATAAAAAGCTAATAATAAAAATAATTTTCTGGTTTATGTTTATAAAAAGAGAAAAATCATATAAAAAAACAGTCATTTACTAAACTTGATTTAGGTAGTAGGATATAAAATATGACAAATAAGATATATCATAAAGTTAAGAACGTTCCATTCTCAGACCCTAAAGAATTATACGAAGAAGAACATGGTTTATTAAAAGAACCTTTTTATTTTCCTGGCACTAATGGCAAGGCGGTTTTGCTTTTGCATGGTTGGACATCTGTGCCGTATGAGCTTAGGCGCTTGGGGAAATATTTGAATGAAAACGGCTATACAGTTTCAGGCCCACTTCTTCGTGGGCATGGTACGGTTTCAAAAGATTTAGAAAATGTTCACTGGGAAGATTGGCTGTGCGATGCGACAAAAGCCTATGAAAAATTAGCTAAGAATCACGAAGAGATTTATGTGGCAGGAACATCTCTAGGTGCTAATCTTTCCGTGATGCTAGCTAAAAACAAGCCAAAAATTTCAGGCATTATTCTTATGGCGATGCCATATGCGGTGAGATTTGAAAGGCTCGGTAAAGCTGTGCTAAGGTTTGCAAATATTTTCATAAAATATGGCTGGAAATTCTACCCACCTTTTTTTGGAAGTCCATACTTAGTCACTAGAATGATTTCCTATAAAAAATATCCAATCAAGAGTGTTTTAGAAGTGGCTGATCTTATAAAAATTTCCCGACAAGAAATTTCCAAAGTTACACAACCTTGCTTTGTGATGCAATCAAATAGGGACATTATTATCCCTAGAAACGGTTTGGAAAAAATTTATGAAAAAATAAGTTCTAAAGTCAAAGAAAAAAAATATATTAGCAAAGCTTATCATACCTTTATTTCCGATACTAAAAACGAACATATATTCGAAGATATTTTGAAATTTATTGAAAAAAACTAAATGAGGATAGGAATTTTTACTAATAACTATTTGCCTAATCCCTATGGCGTGACGCGGTCAATCGAGACATTTCGACGCGAACTAGAAAAACAAGGGCATGAAGTTTTTATTTTTGCTCCACATTGGAAGGGTTATAAGGATAATAGTCCTAGAGTTTTTCGTTATCCTTCAATTGACATTGAAATTAAATTCCGTTTTCCATTGGCGGTTCCATATTCTTGGAAAATAAATAAAATTATAAAAAATCTTAATTTAGACGTGATTCATGCTCAACACCCCAATCTTTTGGGAAGCGTGGCGATGAAATGGGCGAGAAGGAAAGGGATTCCGCTGTTTTTTACTTGGCATACGCTTTATGATCAATATACTAATTTTGTGCCATTTATTCCGGCAAAAATTTCGGCCGGTTATATAATCAGCAAGGCGGTTAATTTTGCTAACTTGGCGGACGTCGTAATTGTTCCGACAGATTCAATTATTCCAATTATTCGAAAATGGGGAGTGACAAATAAAAATATAGTTCCAATTGCCACGGGAGTTTTGGAGGAAGAATTTGAGAATGCTAGCAGAAACAAAATAAGAGAAAAATATAACATAAAAAATGACGAAAAGGTTCTGCTTATGGTTTCCCGATTAACAGCGGAAAAAAATGTGGAATTTATTTTTCGATCGCTCAAGAATATTTTGCGAGAAAATAAGGTTAAATTTTTAGTAGCGGGGGATGGATATCTTCGACAGGATTTGGAAAAATTTTGCCAGAAAGAAAATATTTCAGAAAAAGTTATTTTTTGCGGGGAAGTGAAAAGAGAAGAAATTAAAAACTATTATGCCGGTGCGGATATTTTTGTCTATGGATCTAAATCTGAAACGCAGGGGATGATAATCACTGAAGCGATGTATATGGGGCTCCCAATTGTGGCAGTTTCGGCGACTGGAATAAATAGTTTAGTCTTGAACAACGGGAATGGATTTTTAGTGCAAGAAAATGAGGGCGAATTTGAAGAGGCGGTTTTAAAATTGATTAATGATACGGATCTGCGAAAAAAATTCGGCGAAACTTCCGCGCGGATTGCCAGAATAAATTTTACTGCTTCGGTTTGCGCGGAGAAGATGTTGGGGGTGTATCAAAAGGCGATTGATGCATAATGTTTACAAAACAAAGATAATAGATTAGGATAAGCTTATTCTTTTGCAATCAATATTAACCTTAAAATTAAGGAGGGTCATAAAATGGCGGATCCATTTGCTGAAAAGAGATATCGCACTGGTCAAATTGTGGAATGCGCGGGCTGTTTGAGTCAACGGTATAAGGCCGATGTTTCAGATGGTGGTTCATTCCGGTGTCTCGATTGTGGTTTCAGAAATGAATATAATATGGATTCATTTCCAGACACCAATGTCAATTCGGTTTTAAGAAACGCTTCCGAAATGGCTGGGCATCGTCGTAAAAATGGAGAATTCTCCGCGTAATCATTATCAAAGGAGGGTAGGAAAGATGAACAATGATATTTTCGACAAATGGTCATTAAAAATTCAAAGGGCACTTAGTCAGCTCGGGCTTAAGATTCAGCAAATCAATGTTGATCCCATGCTTGATCGCTGGTCTTTAAAAATTCAAAGGTCGCTTGGTCAGATCGGTCGGATAATCGGCCTTGAGAGGTTAATCAGATAAACAATTTTTCCGTGAAACACGGAATACAAAAAGGGCGACTGATTAAATTTGGTCGCCCTCTATTTTTATTCTAAATGAATTTTTTCTGAAAACTTTTTAAGGGCATCAGCTAATAGCGGATGTCCTTTTAATTTGGGATCGTTTTCTAATAAATATGCGGCTTCGGCGCGGGCGAATTTGATGAGTTTAATGTTGGATAAATTTTCCATAGTAATATCAGGCAAACCTGATTGAATGGTGCCGAAAAATTGTCCTGGGCCACGTAGCTTCAAATCGTGCTCGGAAATTTCAAAGCCATCGTTGGTTTTTTCCATTATTTTCAAACGTGTAGGGAGCAAAGATTTTTGTTCCGTACCTCTGGCAAACAAAAAACAATAAGATTGCTCTCTCCCTCGTCCGACGCGTCCGCGGAATTGATGGAGTTGAGTCAGGCCAAATCTTTCGGCGTTTTCGATGACTATCACAGTAGCATTGGGGATATCAATGCCAACTTCCACCACAGAAGTGGAAACTAAAATGTCAAAATTTTTATTCTTAAAATCTTCCATCACACCTTCTTTTTCTTTGGCTTTTAGTTTGCCATGCAGAAGTCCTAGTTTGAATTCTGGAAATATAACTTGCGACAATCTTTCATGCTCCTCTTTGACGGCTTTGACATCGACCATGCTTTCAGAAATTGATTCCTCAACTAATGGCAAAATAACAAAAGCTTGCTGGCCTTTTTTAATTTCGCTTCGAATGAAATTATAAATTTTTTCTCGACCAATGGGTGTAATTATTTTTGTGATAATGGGTTTTCTATTTTTAGGCATCTCATCAAGAATTGAAAGATCTAAACTGCCGAAATAGGCAATGGCCAGCGTTCGCGGAATCGGAGTGGCAGTCATAGTGAGCAGATGGGGGATGGCTTTTATATTCCCATCATCGATGTTCATAGTTTCACTTTGAAGCGTTGCGCGTTGCGCAACGCCGAAACGATGTTGCTCATCAATGATAACTAATGCTAGGTTTTTAAACTTAACATCTTTTTGAATGAGAGCATGAGTGCCAATAACGAGATTAATTTTTCCAGTTTTTATTTCTGATAAAAGCTTTTCGCGAACTATATTTTTTGGAGGTTCGGCCTCCATAATGGAGGTCGAACCTCCACCGCACGTCAATTTATATGAACTTGTTAGTAGCGCAAGATTAAAATTATAATTCTTAAAAAGTTCTGAAAATGACAGAAAGTGTTGACGAGCTAAGACTTCTGTGGGTGCCATTATAGCTACTTGGTATCCGGCGGAAACTGTTTGTAGGGCGGAAATAGTGGCGACAATTGTCTTGCCTGATCCAACATCACCGTTAAGCAATCGATTCATAGGGCGTGGTTTTTCTAAATCTTTCAAAATTTCAAAAGTTGCCTTCCTTTGAGCGTCAGTGAGCTTGAAAGGCAATTCGAGTGTAAATTTTTTAATTAATTTTTCATCAAATTTTATTTTGTTGGAATCTTTTTCTCCCCAGTTTTTTCTAATTTCCAAAGTTCTAATTTGCACTAGAAACATTTCTTGAAAGGCCATTCTTTTTTGAGCGCGAATGAGTTTTTCTATATCATCAGGGAAATGAATTTGCGAGAGAGTGGTATAGATATCAAATAGATTATATTTTTTTCGAATTTCTTCTGGTAGAATATCTGGTATATTTTTAGCTAGAGGCAACAGGGTTTTTATCTGCCAGCGAATCCATTTGGAAGTGATGCCGGAAGTTTCACTGTAGATTGGGACAAGGCGTCCTGTATTGGTTGTGTCGCGAGAGGATTTTTCAAAAGCGGGATTACTCATGGAAAAATATTTTCCGTTGAGTCCAAGTTTTCCAGAAAATCTTGCAGTGGAGCCGACAGGAAAATTTTCCAGAATGTAAGGTTGATTGAACCATACTGCTTTTAGTTGAAATCCGTTTGGATCTTCAAGAATGATTTCTGTGATGGTCATTTTTCGGCGAAAGAGGCGATTATTTTTGGCTTTTATAATTTTGCCGGAGGTTGTGATGGCTTGCCCAACAAAATCATTTGAGAGGGGAACGATTTTAGAAAAATCATCATAACGAAAAGGAAGATATAATAGTAAATCTTTGACCGTAAAAAGTCCGAGTTTTTCCAAAACACGGATATATTTAGGCGTGATACGGGGGACAGATTTTAGTGAAGTGTTTATGTCTAGCATAAACTAAGTATAAGATAAAAGAGATAAAATTTAAAGGTGTGTCCTTAGCAGGAATCGAACCTGCGACCTTCTGGACCGCAACCAGACGCTCTATCCACTGAGCTATAAGGACATTATTTTTTTAACAAAACTTATATTATGGTTTCGAACCGGAGTTTATCCGCCTTTGGCGGAACCTTCTGGACCGCAACCAGACGTTCTATCCACTGAGCTATAAGCGCATCATTAATATATAGCACAGGGTAATAAAAAACTCAATATAAGAAAAATAAAATACGTATTATAATACGTATTTCAATATGTATTTAATTTTACTTTATTTATTCTGTCCAATTGGCGTATCTGGTCTGATTTGAATATTTTGGGCGGTGATAATTCCCGATGCGTCAGTTTGACCGTTCACCATTACTTGGTTGCCAACGGTTAAATCTGTGGCAGAACCATCAACGGATTTTCCAATAGTCGTGGAATTGGAGAAATAGATAATTTTGGAATTGCCATCTTGGGCTTGGACAGTAATACTCTTGTCATCCTTGGCAGTAACTTTTCCATTTATAAAACCGCCACCGTTACTACTTGGTCCTCTTTGACCTCTGGCTTGTTGTCCATTGGCTCCCGCAAACTGGCCTCCTCCACCTTTTTGAGATGCGCGCTCTGAAGAAGTTAGTGTATTTTTTCCATAAATAGTTCCGCCATAAAAGGCGCCTGCACCGACTATGACTATTGCAATCACTGCAATATAAATGATTTTTTTGTTGTTCATATTTTTTTAAATTTTTGCAATTTTTAATTTTGTAATTTTTAAATAAATTCTAATTTTTAATGTCTAAAAATTTAGATTTAAGATTTATTTATAAAATTAAGAATTAAAAAATTATAAAATTATTATTTATTCATACCTAAGTGCGTCAATAGGACTCATCGCTGCGGCCTTGCGGGCAGGATAAAATCCGAAAATTATTCCAACGAAGGCACTAACGCCAAAAGCTAAAAGGACTGAAGACAGTGAAATGCTGGTTGTGAGCGAGCTCACAAAATGAGTAATTGCCAGTGAAGCCAGCCAGCCTAAAAAAACTCCAATTGCTCCGCCAATAAAAGTTAAAACAACCGCTTCGGAAAGAAATTGTAAATTGATATAAATTTTTCTAATTCCAATAGCTTTTCGCAGACCAATTTCGCGCGTTCTTTCCGTGACGGTAGTGAGCATCATATTCATAATGCCAATCCCACCGACTAAAAGTGAAATACCGGCAATAGAAGAAAGCAAAATTGTGAAAGTGCCCGTAATGCTGGTGGCGGTGGCAATGATGTCGTTTTGATTCATAATAGTGAAATCGGCGCTGGCAGAATCAGAAATTTTGTGGCGTGTTAAAAGCAAATCGGTGATTTGTTGTTGAACAGTGGTCATAGAATTTTGATCAGTTGCTGCCACGCTAATGTTGCTTAGATTTGCATCGCCGGAAAGATAATGTTCGGCTGTGGTTAAAGGAATATAAATTATATCATCTTGATTGCCAAAACCACTTCCGCCTTTTGTGAGTGTCATTCCGATTACTTGAAAATCCATTTTATTAATTCTAATAGTTTGCCCGATTGGATCGGCGCCTGTTCCAAAAAGATCATCACGCACCGTTGGGCCAATAACAGCTACCTTGGCAGAAGTTTTCATTTGCTGATCATTGAAAAATGACCCAGAGTCTATTATGACATTGCGAACAATCAGATAGTCAGCAGTTGTACCTAAAATTTGTGTGTTAGTGTTATTGCCTTTGGCCGTTACTTGGCTACGTTTTTGAATAGCCGGCGCAACAGCTTGAATGTTTTCGATTTCACTTTTGATGGCATTAGCATCTTCTGCGGTGAGAGATTGCGCGCTACCACTACCCTGACTAACTCCTGCCACTCTTTGCGCACCGGGATTAACTAAAATTAAATTTGATCCAATCGCTTCAATATTTTTAGAAATGGAATTTTGCGCACCTTGTCCAATTGCCACCATAGCAATCACAGAAGCAATGCCGATAACAATGCCAAGTATTGTAAGACCGGAACGCACTTTATTCCCAGCGAGTGACCAAATTGTTTCTTTGAATAAGTCTTTAATCATGAATCATGAAGCATGCAACACGCAACAAATATTTTATTTTGTTTCATGTTTCATGTTATATGTTATATGCTTAATTTCATCTTTTTCGATCATACCATCGCGAATGTGAATTATTCGGTTGGCATAATCGGCTACATCCATTTCGTGAGTAATAAGAATTATTGTATGGCCTTTTTGATTGAGTTCTTGCAAAGCGTCCATAACAAGATGGCTAGTTTTAGTGTCTAAATTTCCAGTTGGTTCGTCAGCTAAAATTATGGAGGGGTTGTTGATTAGTGACCGCGCGATAGCTACTCTCTGCATTTGTCCGCCGGAAAGTTGATTGGAAAGATTTTTAAATAATTTTTCTTCCATGCCGGCATATTTCAAACATTCACGAGCACGTTTTTCTCTTTCAGTGTTAGAAAGGTCAGAGTAGAGAAGTGGCAATATAACATTCCTAAGGACGGTTGTTCTTGGCAGAAGATTGAAAGATTGAAAAATAAAACCAATTTTATTTCGACGCAGATCAGAAAGTTCATCATCATCTAGTTTTGAAACTTCTTTTCCATCTAAAAAATATTCACCACTAGTGGGACTATCAAGTGCGCCAAGAATATGCATCAAGGTTGACTTGCCAGAGCCAGACGGGCCAATAATAGAAACAAATTCCCCCTTTTTAATGCTAAATGAAACATCTCTTAATGCATAAGTTTTCATTTCGCCATTATTATATATCTTTGTAAGATTTTTACATTCAATCATAATATTATTTTCAAAATATTTTAGTCTCAACGAAAACCTCCGCCACCAAGTCCTGGGACGCGCAAACTATTCCCACCAGATTCGGATGTTGCTGAAGAGGCACTCGATTTTATAGTTTGAGTAATCACATTGTCTCCCTCCTTGACCCCACTCACCATTTGCGTGTCAGTATTATTTGACAAACCAATTTCTACGGGAATTTGTTCCGGGGTTCCATTGGTCAAAAATTGCACATAGGAAATGCCATTTTGTGTTTTAATGGCGCTGTTTGGTACTAAAAGCACGTCTTGAGCAACGTCAGTTATAATAGAAGCAGAAACACTCATCGCTGGTTTAATTCTTTTGTCCAATGAATCAAAACCAATCGTGACATTATAAGTGACAACACCAGAAGTTAATGTTCCAAGTGAATCCATTTTTTCTACTTTTCCAGTAAGAGACAATTCTTCAATTCCATTGAAAGTCATAGTGGCTTTTTGTCCAATACTTACATTGGAAATATCTACTTCATTAACTTGCACTTGAGCCTTGAGCGTAGCTAAATCACCAATGATGATTGGGGCGGATGAGTTGCTATTGGAAGAAAGTCGACTGAGATCGTCGCCGTTTTTGATGTTAATTGCATTGACGGTGCCAGAAATTGAAGCGAGGACATTTCTTTTGGCATAGTTAGCTTTTTCATTTTGATAATTTTCCCAAGATGATTTTATATTTTCTTCGGCAACATTTATAGAAATTTCTGCTGCTTCTAATTTCCGTTTAAAAATTGATTTTTCATCTGAATTAGCATCTTCAAGGTTGTCTTTGGCTTCACTCTTGGTAGCTTTGGCATTTTCCAGTGAAGCTAATGATTGCAAGTAGGAAGCGTGCGCTTTGGTTGTATTTACACTTAACTCATCGTTTTCAATACTAAAAAGCAATTGACCTTTTTTCACTTCATCGCCAATGGCGACAGAAAGATTGGTGACTGTTCCCGTAATGGTCGGATCAATATTGGCGCTGTCATCCACAATCACATTGCCTGAGCTGGAAATTGAAGAAATTAAGGTTCCCTTTGTGACCGTAATTGTTTTGTATTGCACAGTAGCGGGTGCAGTTTTAGATTTAGCATACCAATAATAACTGCCCCCAATTATTACTAGTCCGACAATAACCCAAAGATAATGTTTTTTTATAAATTTCATATTAGTTCATTATGCTGTTAGGATTAAAAACTCTAATGAGACTAGCGTTCACCGTGCCATTTTCAGCTGGGCTACCCATTACTACAATTTCATCTCCCGTTTTTAAATCACTTATTCTCAAATCATCACGACGAGATTTGATTAGGGTTTTGTCCGTTACTGTCACGGTATTTTCCTTGCCATCGCGATCTTTGATGATTATATTGGTGTCGGAAATAGAAATTATTGTTCCAGCAGTGCCATGGGCATTGCGAAAATCTCGACCTTCGGTTTCGCGCATAAAATCAGGCGGTGTTTTGCCAAAAAATCCGGGTTTTTTTCCTTCTTTCATATCAAGACGCGATCCCATGAAGTTGCGTTCATAATTTTCTCCAAACCTATAGGAAAAATGAGCTTTTTTGAGACCGACTGCTACGCCGGAAGCGAAGACTAAAAATATGAGCAAAATTTCTCCTACTATAACTATCCCAATTTTAAGCGAATTTGATTTTTTGGTTTCAATTTTATTGTCCATATTTTTAGAAATAATATTTATATTTATTAAATTTATTATAAATTTCCGAAATGAAATATAGCGATAGAAGCAGGGTGAAAATTGGAACAAGCATTATGGTCAAGGTCATTGCTGGTAATGTTTCTAGGAGCGAATAGAGAAATTCAGGGTAATGAGCAATAACTACAGAGGCATCAGAAAAAACTAAAGTGAGAATGTTCCAAAACTGTGAATTGATAAGAGAATTTCCGAAAATTAGGAAAATATAAATAGCCATCGAAATTGAAACAAAAAATCCGGAAAAAGACGAGATAGTTTCCAGCCACAATCTTCTTTTTTGCATTTTTTCGATACGTGCCAAAATCAGACCCGCCAGTTTTTTATTTGGATTGATTTCGGAAATATTTTGAAATAAATCGGTTAGTTTTTTGCTCATAATTTTTATACGATTTAATAGTTGAAAAAGGTGCAACAAAATCCGGGAGCGCGGACAGCCCGCTTATTTAGCGGACTGTCCGCTCGAAAGCAAAATTTCTTTTAAACTAGTTAATGCCCGCAGGTGGCGACTTTTTATGGTGTTATAGGGGACAGCGAGAATTTTAGAAATTTCTTGTAGGGAAAAATCTTCTTTGTATCGCAGGAGTAAAAGCGCACGATAATCATTTGGCAGTTGCGCTAATTTTATTTCAAAAACTTTTTCTTGCTCGGCTTTTTCCAAGACTGCCAAAGGCAAAATATCTTCTGCTTTTATATTCTCCAAAATATTATCACCATCTTCATTGAGAAAAATAGAAAAGGGGATGGTTTTTTTCTTTTTGAGAAAATCATAAGCGGTATTTTTGGCGATAGTGAAAAGCCAAGTTTTGAAACTTTTCTCCGTGTCAAACCTTTTTAAATTTTTCCAAGCCTTGATGAAAGTAACTTGTGTGAGGTCATCTAGAATATCTGGATTCTGAATAAAAGTCCGCAGGAAATTATAAACCGGCTTCAGATATTTTTCCAAGATTTTTGCGTAAGCCGTATCATCGCCGGCAAGAAAATCTTGGATTAATTTTTTGTCATCATAATTCATATTGCCACTTTAACATACAAAATAAAAACAAAAAAATCTGCAAAATAAATTCACAGATTTTTTATTAGCGGAAAGGGTGGGATTTGAACCCACGGTCCAGTTGCCCAGACTACTCCTTAGCACGGAGCCGCTTTAGACTTCACCCCGCCCCTGTCCCGCCTTGGCGGGATAAGGCGGGGCAAGCTCAGCCACCTTAATTTCGAAAAATTGCGGAGAGGCAGGGATTCGAACCCTGGAACCCGGTTAAAGGTTAACACGTTAGCAGTGTGCCGCTTTCGACCACTCAGCCACCTCTCCATAAATAATTTTCTTAAAGGCGTTGCCACCTTTGTATGATTTTATTTTCTTTTCTTCAATCCTTGCTTCTTTTATTGAAAGACATTTCTTGAAACAAATTAATTTCCATGGACCATTTAATTTAGTATATAAACATCCGATTCCTCTTTGGTGTTCCTTGATTCTCCTTTCTAAATTATTTGTTGATCCGATATAAAATTTTTGATTTTTTATACTTTGCAATATATAAACACAAATCATATGAGTATAGCTTTAGACTTCACTCCGCTAAAGACGGATCGATCTTAGCCACCTTTCCAAAAATATCCAATTCTTGGCGGAGAGGGTGAGATTCGAACTCACGGAACCCTTTCAGGTTCGACAGTTTTCAAGACTGTTTCCTTAAACCGCTCGGACACCTCTCCCACTCTATCTTATATTCAAGCTTATTTCAATCTACAACATATTAACTATGAAAGCAAATGTTTCTATGCTATTATATAATAAAAGCAAAAATATGTATATAAAAAGAAATAAGGAACAAAAAGGACAAGAGGAAAAAACGATAACCGCGCCAGAACAACAAGAATTTTTGCCACCGGATGATTTTTCCGAATTGGAAGCTCCTCACGATATGCTTATTGAAAAACATTCTAAAGATGTTCGGCTCTATTGGCGCGCCCCGGAATTTGAATTGTTTGAAAGGGACCAGAAGTGGTACTTGACTATAACTGCTATTCTTATCGCAATTATTGCCTATGCAATTTTTACCAATGGTCTTGTGATGGCCATTACTTTTATTCTAATAGGGGTAGTAGGGTATATCTATATTGAAAAAGATCCACGGACTTTGGATTTTATGCTCACAAAGGACGGCGTAGTGGCAGGACGGGAAATTTATGATTTTGACAATATTCGATCTTTTTGGGTTTTTTATGAAGAGGATGGCCTTCGAGTTATTAGCTTGCATACCCAAAGTTATCTGGCGCCTTTCATTCATATCCCGATTGGCAATCAAGACCCAACGGAGATCAGAAAAATTCTTCTTGAATATATTCCCGAGGAAGAACATAAGCCAGGGATAATAGATACACTAGATCGATTGTTGAGATTGTAATATTCTATAACAATTTCTTTCGTATCTCTTGTCTGGCAATCACAACGGCAAAAACTTTTTTGGCGCCGGCGGATTTCAGGATTTTGGCACATTCAAAAAGCGTAGCACCTGTGGTAGCGACGTCATCGATTAGCAAGATTGTTTTGTTATGTAGAGACGCAAAATTTTGCGTCTCTACGTTGCAATTCAGACCAAAAATATCCCGGACGTTTTTTTGTCTTTCTTGATAATTTTTTATTTTCATTTGCGCAGGAGTATATTTTTTTCGGATAAGCAATTTTGAAAGGATTGCTATGGAAAATCCAGGAGTTAAATTTTGAGAAATATATTGAGCAAGAACTTCCGATTGATTGAATCCACGCCAACGCAGACGTCTTGAGTGAAGGGGGATTGGAATGATATAATCAGGCAAAGTAAGATTATGCGAAATAAGGGCTTGGCAAATAATTTTAGCTAAAGACTCTCCTAAATTTTGAATAAAATTATATTTAAAACAATGTACGAGACGGGAAACATTTTCATATTTAGTACTCACAACTAGAGCGTCTAATGGCCAAGACTCATTTTTTTCTAAGAATTTATTTTTGCACAATGGACAAATTCGGCCGTTTGGGGAAATTGTTTTTTCACAATAGGGGCAAACTTGAACAGAAAGAAGAGAAATTTTTTTAGCACACTCCGAACAAACCCATGCTCCATATTTTTGGCAATATAAACAATGAATAGGAAAAAGCGTGTCAAGGATAAAATTATGTAATTTTTTAAAATAATAAATAATCATTATTAGTATATTCGTAATAAATTAGTAATTAGTAAAGAGCGGGGGCTGTGGATAACTTTTTGAATTAGTAGTTGAAAATAAAAAAATGTGGTATAATTATATTAAGAAAAAAGGAGGATTATAATTTAAATATAAAAAACAAAAATGTTTGGTCTTAGTTTAGGGAGAAAAAAAGTATTAGGAATAGATATAGGCGCTTCATCTTTAAAAATGATTGAGTTGGAATTGCGTTCTGGAAAACCGTATCTTTCTAATTACGCTTGGATGAATATTCCTGATATCTCAGAAAAGAATAAGGAGACTGGTTCAAATTTTTTTGAAAAAGCTATCCCTGAATATATAAAAAAAATTATAAAAATTTCTGAGATTAATACTAAAAAAACATATGCTTCTATTCCGTCTTTCGGCGGTCTCATTACGCTAATTGATTTCCCTAAGATGACATTGGAGGATATGGAACAGGCGATAAAATTTGAAGCGCATAAATATATCCCAACTTCTTTGGATGAAGTCGTGATTAGTTGGGAAATTATCAAAAAAAATGAAACTAAGGAGGTGGAAGATAAAAATGAAAAAGTCCAAGTTCTTTTAGTAGCGGCATCAAAAAACAAAGTGTTAACCTATGAAAAAATAATAAAAGATTCCAATCTTAAGCTCTTGGGAATTGAAATGGAAAATTTGGCGATGGTTGATTCGTTAGTGGGCAATGACTTGGGCAATTTTATAATCCTAGACATAGGCTATCGCGTATGTAATATAATTTACACAGAAAAAGGCATTATAAAAGCTAATCGCAATATCGATGCCGGAGGAAACGATATAACAAAAACTATTGCAACGAGTTTGGGTATAACTATGGAAAGAGCGGAAATGATGAAAACTTCCGGAAAAGATTTTTTCAGCGTGGAGTCAAGTCTTAATTTTCCCGCTATTGATATAATTGTTGGTGAGATATCTAGAATAATCAGTGCTTTGCCAAAAAATGAAAATGGCTCTGGAGTTGATGCGCTAATTCTTTCTGGCGGTACAGCTAACTTTAGCGGTCTCGAAAAATTCATTGCTGGCAAGCTCGGCTTGAAAACTGTTATGGGTAATCCGTTTAGCCGAGTTGGTTATGATAAGAATATAGAACCGATTATAGAAAAAAATAAGAATCAATTTTCTGTGGCAATGGGTCTGGCGCTCAAAGGAATAGAGAATTTGCGTGAAAAATAATAATTAATAAAAATTAAATTCACCCTATGGAATACGGACTTGTAAAATAACTAAAAACAAAAGTTGATTTGTGATTTAGAATTTTTTTAGAGTTTATTATATAAATATTCCACAGGGTAAAAAAAAATATGCCAAATATAAATCTAGCAACGGAGGATGTCTTGAGAAATAATCCAAGTCCAATTGGAAAGGGATTGATTTTCTCCGTCTTAATTTTAGTAGCCGTGTTTATGATATATGCGGGATTAATTACTACTAACAAGGTCTTGTCTTCAAAAATTGCGGAAACTAAGGGTGAATATGATGCCCAGTACGGCGAATTACTGTTGGGTGACGGTAATAAAATAATTGATTTCGAAAATCGAAGCACTGAAGCAAATAAGATGATAGCAGAAGATGCATCTATGGCTGGTATGCTGAGTCAGATGGAGAAAACGATGTTGCCTGCAGTTTATTTGAATTCTGTCAAATATGACGATAGTAAGAAAATGGTGTCGCTTGTTTGTGTGGGGGATAATTTCCAGACAGTAGCCAAGCAAGTGTTGAGCTTCAAGCAAAACGAATATTTTTCAAAAGTTATTCCCGGTCGAGTATCCTTAGACCTTAAAGAAAATAATAAGTTAAATTTTTCTATAGATTTAGTAATAAAATAAATTCACCCTATGGAATAAATTTCGTTTACGAAATTATCCCGACAAGTCGGGATATTCCACAGGGTAAAAAAATATGAAAGTAAAAATATTAATGATGCCTCTTATCATAGTGATTACAGTCGCAGTTTTCATTTGGCTGGTTTACCCGGCTTATTCTAACGGAACCAATGGAGTGAAAGAAAATTATAGCAAATTAAAAGTCGAGCAAACGAAGCTAACTGAGCTGAAAAACAAGAGTGAAAACATCAGCAATCTTTCCGTGCAATTATCTTCTATGCCTGAAAAGAATGTTTTATATAATTTTGTTCCAGAGAAGATAAAAGAAGAGGAGATAATTAATGATCTGGTTAATCTAGCTGCAAATTCCGGATTGCTTCTTTTTGATTCAATGGTGAGTCAGCCAGTCAAAGAAAGCCAGGCGATTGAAGAAGTCGTTCCTGTTGCAGATGAGTCTGGTGATAGCGCCACTTTACCTTTACCAGTTTCTATGCCAAAAATGCAAAATGTTAAAACGGAAATAAAATTAGCGGGAAATTATGAAAAGATAAAGGATTTCTTAAGTAATCTGGAAAAATTTAGTCGAAGTAATGGAGTTGAAATATTAGATATAAACAAAAACAATTCTGAGGTTGAATCATCTACTAATCAAGATGTTCTTTTGGTTAACGCAACAATCAATTTTAACGTTCTAAAAGAAGCTAAGCTGGATAGTTCTAGTATTAATAGTCCTATTTTTGATAATTCAAAGCTGGAAGCAAACATTATCTCTGAGATAAAAAACAAAAAGAATGCCAACCTTTTCCAACTCAATGTTGATCAAAAAGGAAAAGGCAATATTTTTCAGCCATAATTTTTCTTTAATATGCAAGATAATTCATCTATGGATGATAAAAAAATACATAACAATAATTCTGATTTCGGCGACATTGCTAAATTAGAAAAAGCCCCAAAAAAGATAGAAGAGAAAGCGATAAATCTGATTCCAAAGGAAGTTTCAGAAAAATACAAGATCGCGGCTTTTGAAAAAAAAGGGAATATGGTGAAGATAGCAATGGTCAATCCGAAAGACATGGGGGCGCTTAACGCCTTGCGTTTTGTGGCAGAAAAGGAGAATATCGAAATGGATATTTATCTTGCCAGTGAGGAAATTTTCCAAGAAATTATCGAGCAATATAGTAGTCAAGTAGAAGCTCTTAAGGAAGCTGTAAAATCATTCAAAAAAGAAGTGGTTTTTGATGATGAAAACGAAGTTGAGCATGTAGGAAAAAATCAAAAACAAAGCGAATTTTTGAAAGATGCTCCCGTTACTAAATTGGTAGAGGTTGTGATTGGCCACGCTGTAGAGGGAAGCGCCAGTGATATTCACATTGAACCAATGGATCATGATTATCGGGTTAGATTTCGTGTGGACGGAATTTTGCATGTGAGTCTAATTATGCCCAAAGAAATTGGACCGGCAGTGATTTCTCGGATAAAAATTCTGGCTAATTTGAAAATTGATGAAAAAAGAAAACCGCAAGATGGCAGATTTAGAACAACTAGCGAAGGCAAAGAAATTGATTTTCGCGTTTCGACCTTGCCGGTTATCTCTGGAGAGAAAATAGTTATGAGAATTTTGGATAAAGACCAAGGATTATCCAGTATTGAAACGCTGGGACTTTTTGGAACAGCCTTGGCAAATGTCAAAAAAGCGCTTGAAGAAACTTACGGGATGATACTTTTTACCGGGCCAACCGGCAGTGGAAAATCAACTTCCCTTTATGCGCTTCTAAAAATATTGAATATCGAAGAGAGAAATATCATCACGCTTGAGGATCCAATCGAATATAATATCGAAGGCTTGAATCAAAGTCAGATTAAGCCGGAAATAGGCTATACTTTTGCTTCAGGTCTGCGCACAATTTTGCGTCAAGATCCAAACGTTATAATGGTAGGAGAAATTCGCGACGGCGAAACGGCCGAGCTAGCGGTGCATGCCGCCCTAACTGGGCATCTAATGTTTTCTACGCTTCACACTAACACAGCGATTGGTGCCATTCCTCGGTTGATTGACATGGGGATTGAGCCTTTTCTGCTAGCTTCATCACTGCGCATTGTAGTCGCCCAGCGTCTGGTGCGAAAAATATGCGAAAAGTGTAAAGAAGAGAAAAAAGTGCCTGAATCAGTGAGAAAAGCCATAGAGAAAGGCATAGAAAATGTTTCCGAAGATGAATTAAAAAAATATGGCATTGATAGAAACAAGGAAATAAAATTTTATCATGGCAAGGGTTGCGATACTTGCAACGGCACAGGTCTTCGCGGACGGCTGGCAATATACGAAGCAGTTCCGGTTAATGAAAATATAAAAAATATAATCATAGAGAAAAGGGGGAGTGAGGAAATGATTACTAAAGAAAGAATCAGTTTAAATGTGATAACAATCAAACAAGATGGAATATTAAAAGTAATTAAGGGTCTCACCACTATTGAAGAAATAGACAGAGTCACAGAGGGGAATATGGCGCTGGAGGAAGAAAACGATTAACCCCACACCAACTAAGCAGAGATAAAACTGAGAATTTAAATAATAAATAAAAATAATAACAACTAAATAGAAATAACAAAAAATCAGTTTAGTTGGTGTGGGGTGAAAATAATAATTTTTTAACAATAAGATTATGGATGCAACAAAAAAAACCATTATGATCGTAGAGGACGATTCTTTCGTAATGGATATTTATGAAACTAAAATAACCAAAGATGGAATGAATGTAATCTCAGCTTCCAACGGAGCGGAAGCGATAAAAAAGTTAGAAGCGGGAGCAACGCCAGATTTGATTCTTTTGGACATCTTGATGCCCTATATGAATGGCTTGGAATTGCTCAAAAAAATAAAGGAAGATGAAAAATTGAAAAATATTCCGATTGTGCTTCTTACTAATTTGAGTCAGAAGGAGGAAATCGAAGAGGGTCTTGGTTTAGGAGCAAAGGACTATCTTATCAAATCTCATTTTACCCCTTCAGAAGTTATGGAAAAAATTAATAAATATTTACAATAAATTCTATGGCTCATGCAGAACAAAGGATAAAAAATTTGCTTCGGTTGGCTGCGCAACAAGGAGCTTCAGACCTTCATCTGACTGTTTCGCGGCATCCCACCTTTCGTATAGATGGGAGACTTGTACCGCTCACACAGGAAAATGTTATGACCCCTGAAGACACTAGGGAAATGTGTGATGTTATCCTAACGGAAGAAAAAAAGAAAATATTCTTGAAAGAAGGTCAAGTGGATTTTTCATATAATTTTGAAGATAAAGTGCGTTTTCGAGTCAATGCTTTTTTTCAGCAGGGTTATGTGAGCGTAGCTTTTCGCTTAATTTCAAATGATATCAGAACATTGGCGGAATTAAATATGCCGGAAATTCTCAATGAATTTGTTAAGTTGCCTCAGGGTCTGGTTCTTTTTGTCGGTCCGACTGGACAAGGAAAATCAACAACCCTGGCTGCACTAATTAATGAAATAAATAGAACCCAAGAAAAACACATAATCACTATCGAAGATCCAATTGAGTATATCTACCAGCAGGATCGATGCTTGATTGAACAGCGGGAGGTATATCAAGATTCAATATCTTTTCCCTTGGCGCTTCGAGCGATTTTTAGAGAAGATGCTAACGTAGTTCTTCTTGGGGAAATGAGAGATCTCGATACGATTTCAACAGCTCTTACGGCAGCCGAAACAGGACATTTGATTTTTGCGACATTGCATACAAATGATTCTTCTCAGACAATTGATCGTATCGTGGATGTTTTCCCGGCTCATCAGCAAAATCAGGTAAGATCACAACTTGCCAGTGTTCTCTTGGCGGTAGTCTCCCAGAGATTGCTACCTAAGATTGATGGTGGACGAATTCCAGCTGTGGAAATAATGATAAAAAACCATGCGGTGGAGAATCTTATCCGTGAGAATAAAGCATATCAAATTGATAATGTAATTGAGACTAGTGCCGAAGAAGGAATGATAGCAATGGATAAATCATTAGCAGGACTAGTAAAACAAGGGATAATTTCTTTGGAAACTGGAAAAATGCATGCCAAGGATGCCAAGAATTTTGATGCGCTTATAAAATGTTGATCAGGACACTAGTTGAAATTTTAAATTTGTGCTAAAATAAAATAAAATTCACCCTATTAAATAAATTTTAAATTTTTAGCCAAATTTACATGCAGTATGTTTATGTCTTGAAAAGTAAAAAAGATAATAAGAATTATGTAGGTTATACTAAAAATTTAAAATTAAGATTTGAGCAACATAACAAAGGACTGGTGCTTTCTACTAAAAACAGAATACCACTAAGCCTTATATATTATGAAGCTTGCCTAAATCAACAAGATGCTACTAAAAGAGAAAAGTATCTGAAAACTATTTATGGCAAGCGATATATATAAAAAGCAGGCTCAAATCTTACTTAATAGGGTAAAAATATGAAATTTAAATTCAAAGCCAAAACACAAACAGGTGAGTATAAGGAGGGAGTTATCAATGCTTCTTCGAAGGAATTAGCTGTGACAATTTTGCAAAAAAATAATTTGTTGCCGATAAGCATCCAATCAGAAGATCAGGGGAATGATCTTGCCAAAGCCTTTTTGAAATATTATGAAAGAGTGACAGAAAAAGAGCTGGTGATTTTTTTCCGTCAATTGGCGATACTAATTGAAGCGCGCGTGCCGATCATCGTTTCTCTTTCAGCTATCAATGAGCAAACTTCTAACAACTATTTTATCAAAGTCATCCAAGAGATGATAAATGATATTGAAGACGGAATGTCTTTTTCTTCTTCGATGGAAAAACATAAGGACGTTTTTTCCAATCTTTCTATAAACATAATCAAGGCGGGAGAAACTTCGGGAAACCTGAAAAAATCCGTTGACTATGTAGCAGAAAACATTGAAAGAAATTATACTCTAGCCTCAAGAGTTAAATCAGCGCTTATATATCCATCGTTGGTGATGATTGTTTTTTTCATAATTGGCTTTTTGGTGGTTTCTTTTATTATTCCCAAACTCACGGGCATAATAAAGGAAATGAATGCTAACGTGCCGTGGTATACACAAGTAGTTATAGTAGTGGGAGATTTTATGGCGGTATATTGGTGGGCGATAGCCATCATAATCGTCGCTTTCATAGTAGCACTTTACTACTACCTAAGTACTGAGGATGGAAAACGAGAATGGGATCAGATAAAAATAAAATTGCCGATAGTTGGTCCGATTTTTCGCTATGTCTATATCACGCGTTTTGCTGAAAATTTGGGCGTGCTATTGACCGGAGGAATTCCAATTATTCGAGCGCTCACAGTAGTAAGTTCAGTTATAAACAATGTTGTTTTTGAAAATATCTTTTTGGCGGCAGCTGAAGAAGTGAAAAGAGGTGGAAATATGAGTACGGTCCTTCGAAAAAGCCCAGATATTCCACCAATGGTAACGCATATGGTGAAAATCGGAGAAGACAGTGGACAAATTGATTCAGTGCTAGGTCACATTGCCAAATTCTATGATCAAGAAACGGAAGTAATGACCAAAAATCTTTCCACCCTCCTCGAGCCCCTTCTTATGATTTTCATCGGTATCGCAGTGGGATTTATGGCTTTTGCAATTTTGATGCCGATATATAACATTGCGGGGCAGATACAATAGAAAATTTCTAATTTTCAGAATTAAAATTCAAATTTCAAAGTTCAAATTATGCCAAATGAAATTAAAAAATCAAATTCTCAAAAAGTTTATGATTTAGAAGAAAGAACCGCAAAATTTGGAGAAAGTGTTATAAAATTTGTAAAGAATTTACCAAAGAGTTATATAAACAATCCGTTAATAAGTCAAGTTGTGAGGTCGGCTACAAGTGTGGGTGCAAATTATATGGAAGCTGATGGAGCTGAATCGGGAAAAGATTTTAAGCATAAAATAGCTTTATGTAAAAAAGAAGCTAAGGAAACTAAGCATTGGCTCAGAATGATAGCAGTGGCAGAATTAGACAGCGCAGATGATTGCAGAGAATTATGGAAGGAAGCACAAGAATTGGCGTTGATATTTTCAGCAATCATAAGACCAAAAAGCAAGGCTCAAATTGCTCAAAATCCAAAGTATCTCAAATGAAGCTCAAAGTTCAAAATCTAAAATTTAGTTATTTGGACTTAAAACATTCATTTGAAATAATTTGAGCTTTGGAATTTGGATTTAAAATAAAAGATATTTGATTGGTTTTAGATAGAAAAAATAAACATTAAAATAGAAAGGCAGGTGAAAATATGAAAAAATTAAAAGGTTTTACATTGATCGAACTTCTGATCGTTATCGCCATTATTGGTATTTTGGCTTCGATTGTGTTGGTGAGTTTGAATAGTGCGAGAGACAAGGCTTATGTTGCTTCTGCAAAAAGTTCAGGAGCAAGTGTTATGCCGTTGTTGGTTATGTGTGCTGATGAGGACGCTACTAACACTGTAGTTGCGCCAGGGACTGGAGGAGGGAATATCTGTAGTGATGCGACTGCTACTCCTGGATTGTGGCCAACCCTACCTTCTGATTATACTTATGGCACTCCATCAGGGAGTTTAGCTGCTGGAAGTTATCAATTTACAATTATGGATGGCACTACCATCATTGTTACTTGCAGTTTAGCCACTAATTCTTGTTCTTGAGTCTAATTTTTTTACTTGCCAATTTACCCGCCTAGGCGAAATTGGCAAGTTCCCAGACCAACTGTAGCAAAATCCAAATTCCAAAATTAAAATTGTTTCAAATAAATATTTTAAATTTGAAATATTTTGGATTTTGAATAATTTGGATTTATATAGGCTCTAGGGTTGGTGCGGGGACTTAAATAAATAAATAAATAAATAATAAAAATATGCAAAACAAAAAAGCCTTGCTCAGGGGCAAACAGGGTTTCACCCTAATTGAGCTTTTGATCGTCATCGCCATCATCGGCATCTTGGCGTCAGTGGTGTTGGTGAGTCTAACTAGTGCCAAACAAAAAGCTAAGGACAATGGAGCTTTTTCAACAGCAAGAAGCCTTCAGGCAGCTGCAATAACTTGTATGTCTGATGGTAATGCATTAACAAGGCTTGGCGTACCCAACCCAGCGGGTACTTGTAATGCTACTGATGATACATATTGCATTTGTATGTATTCAAACGGTACTGTTAATCCTGTTGGTTTAGCAATGGGTAATTTTCCAAACTTTAATACTAAGTATGGTTTTAATAGTTTTGCTTGGTGTCAAGCAGATATTCCATTGAGTTCATTTGTAGATTATGCATATGCATCTTCTGCTCCTTCTCCCCTTTGTGGTGGTTGGGTTTCTGGTAGTCATTGTGGTGGAGTAAATGGTACTCCTAATTTCTGTTTTGTTATTAGAAATACAGCAGCAGCAGCCCAAAAGGCGGTTGTTTGCACCGAAGAAGGTTGCAAGAAGATTGGTTTCTAGATTGCATAATCACCTGAAAAATTGGCGGGTTTTTGTTTTTGTGGTAGGATTGGGGTATGGATAAAAATATGAATAAGGAAAAAATTATTAGTACAATTGAAGCACAAGAGGATTTTCTCAAAAAAAAATACCATGTAAAAAGCATCGGTCTTTTTGGCTCAGTTGTGCGAGGAGAAGAAACATCCGAAAGTGATGTGGATATTTTAGTGGAATTTGAATCACCGGTGGGTTTTTTTGAATTTATAAGATTGGAAAATTATCTAAGTGAAATGCTTGGAAAAAAAGTCGATTTAATATCAAAAAAAGCAGTGAAATCAGCTGTAAAAAATGAAATTTTTAAGGAAATAGTTTATGTCTAAACGCGATGCCAATCTTTATATTGAAGATATAGTGACTTCCATGGAAAAAATAGAAAGTTATGTGGAAGGTTTTACATTCAATGATTTTTGCAATGATCATAAAACTATAGATGCGGTGACAAGGAACCTGTCAATTATAGGCGAAGCTTCCAACAATATGCCAGAAGAGATAAAGCTTATGTATCCTGAAATTCCTTGGGTGGAAATTGTTGGCATGAGAAACAAGGTTATCCATGAATATTTTGGAGTGGATGAGGAAATTTTGTGGAAAACCATAAAAGAAGATTTGCCAAATTTCAAAGAACAAATTTTAAAAATAAAAATAAACTAATCTTATGCTCATAATCTTTCTCATCCTCGGTCTCATTATTGGAAGTTTTTTGAATGTTTTAGTATATCGAATTCACACAGCCGAAGAACTTTTTTGGGATCGTTCCAAATGTCCGCATTGCAAGAAAAAAATCCGCTGGTTTGACAATATTCCGGTGGTGAGTTTTGTGATTTTGAAATTTCGTTGTCGGGATTGTCAGAAGAAAATTTCTTGGCAATATCCGCTGGTAGAAATTTTCACCGGTATTGTTTTTGCGCTCATTGGCTGGAAATTTTTTGTGTTGACCAACACGGCTTCTTGGCTTCCAACAGCCTTCTATCTTTTTGCGGTTTCTTCACTGATCACAATCTTAGTGTATGATTTTTTCTATCTGGAGATTCCCGGATCGGTGCTGTGGGTTTCCATTTTTATCGCTATTGTTTTTGGGCTATATGTTGATTATGGAGGCTCAACCTCCATTATGGAGGTTGAGCCTCCAGTTCTTCTAGAGACGCATATTTACCCTGGAGTTTTGGCGGCTACAGTGGCTTTTGTTTTTTTCTTTTCTTTGTCTTTCTTTTCAAAAGAAAAATGGATGGGAATGGGGGACGCCTATCTGGTGATTTTATTGGGATTGATTTTGGGCTGGCCAGAGATACTACTGGCGCTTTTTTTGGCCTTTGCGATTGGCGCAACTTATGGTATAATTGCGATAGCTTTTAGAAAGAAAAAAATGAAAAGCCAGGTTCCGTTTGCACCGTTTCTAGTGCTAGGAACTTTCATTGCTTTGCTTTTTTATCCACCGATAATAGATTGGTATTTGTCTCTGTTTTATTAGAATTTTGTAATTTTTGAATTTTTCTCATTTTATTATGAAAAAAGGTTTTACCCTCATAGAACTCCTTGTGGTTATCGGAATTATCGGCATCATGACAAGTGTGGGTTTGGTTTCGATTAACGAAAGTCGAAAAAGCAAAGAATTGGAAATAGAAACGCGCAGAGTAGTAGCGGTTATTCGAGAAGCTCAGAACAACGCTTTCTCCGGAAAAAACGCGGATGTTTGTGATTATTGGAGATTTAGATATAACGTTGACGATAATGACCGAAAATTTAGAATTCGAGGTGTTGGTGACTCATCTTGCAATCAGTTGATATATGACTATGAAATTAACAGTAAAAATATTCGTTTTACAGGAAGATGGACTGGAGTTGAATTTTATTTTCCTAATGGAGAGACTAATCCACCTATTCCAGAAGATATTCAACTGTGCAGAAGGGATAAGTCGGAAGAATGCCTAAAAATAATCGTGAGTTCTTCGGGAAATATAAAAATAGAATAATAAAATGAAACAAAACAAAACAACAAAACATAGCCAAGCCTTTTCTTTGATGGAAGTTTTGATTTCAATTTTTTTGCTAACTGTGGGATTGTTAGCTTTTTTGGCTTTAATCACAAAAAGTATGAGAGTTTCAATGGATGCTAGAAACCAAATCATCGCCGCCCAACTTTCCCAGGAAGGGCTGGAATTAGCGATAAACATCAAAGAAACTCGAAAATTGAATAACCTGAATTATGATTTACTTAATCATATTATTCATAGAGAAAATGAATTTGGGACTATAAGTCTCGACAGGGCAACGCATGCTCCAGGTTCTACCACTTTTGATTATAGTAGTGATGCTGTTAATGGAAATTTTTGTATTGTAAGTGAGGGAGTGAATGATCCAACCAGACATTGTAACTGGATTTTGAAATACGATGATTCTACAGGATATACACATAATAATACAGGAAACAATACTACATTCAAAAGACAAATTGGTTTTTGGTACCCGGGATATATTAATCCTGTCACTAAGAAATATGAAAGATTTTTTACTTGTAGCAACGCAGTGTTTAGTATGGTTTGGTGGGGAAAGGATTCCCCGGGTGGCGTTATAAATTGCACTCCTGCTAATAAATGCGCCGTTTCAGTGACTTCCATCGAAACAGAAAAAAATGTTGATAATGAGCAACAATGTCAGGTAATTGACGGTACCCCCTTCTCAATAACTTATGAATAAAGCAGTTAAAAAATATGAGTTCAATTATGAAAATTAAAAAACAAAAAGGATTTTCACTGCTGGAACTGTTGGTAGCTATCTTTATTTTTTCTGTAGCCGTGTTGGTGGCTTCTATTATTTTCGCCAAAAGTATGCAAACCTATCGGAATTCTAATAATATTCAAAATAATCTGGAAAATGCCCAATTCGCTTTGAATCTAATGGCAAAAGTTATCCGCCAAGGACAGGCTGTGGAGGTGCTCTCTGGTAACAAGGAGATAAAACTTTATGATGGTGAAAAATGCCGAGGGTATAAATTTGATGGTGATAATAAATTAAAAACCGGCTCTTCTTCGGGATTATGCGATTCAAGTACAATTACTTATAATGAAACTCTTGTTGAAAATGTGGATAAGAAAGTTTCTAAATTTATTTTAAAAGAAACTGATCTTGTCAATTCTCCTAAACAAGTTGGTCTAGTAACAATTTTTATAAAATTATGCTCTGACACGGCGTGTTTGAAGTCTGACAAAATGACTTTGCAAACTTCCGTTTCACTTAGAAATTATGGATTTAATGAATAAAAAAAAGGACAAAAAATTAGAAGGTTCAGTTTTGGTTTACATGCTATTTCTGCTTGTCACTATGTCGGCAATTGGTTTGGGTATTATGTTTTCTGCTGTTTCAAACCTAAAAAATTCTATCGTGAGCACTAACACGGACAATGCTATGTCGGCCACTGAAAATGGTGTTGAAATGTTTTTTTTCCGAGCGAAAAATGGTTTTGTGAATAATTACCAGCCCACAGTTGTCCTTGAAAATATTTTAGGTGATTGTGAAAATAATGTTTGTTGTAAGGATGGCGTGGTGAAAGTTAACGTCGGTGGCAAGGACACTGCATGGAACGAAAGATTGCGATTTAAACTCGAATTTTTTAAGGAGGGGGATGAACTAGTAAGCGAATGTACCGAGCCGGTCATTAACATTAGACATGTTAAATCAACTGGTTATTATAACAACACTGTCCGGGCAATTTCTATGCCGGTTTCTTTTGATTTTTATGAAAAAGGACTCATTGGAAATTGGAAACTTGATGACGACGAAGACTCCTCGGAAGCTGCTAACTCAGCGGATGGAGAGGTGCCAAACGGAGAATTATCTGGTGCAGTAAAATTTGTTTCTGAAACTATTCCAAATAATCCAAAATACCCTTCTCTTACTAGAAACGTGCTTGAATTTAACTCCGGTGGTTATGTAAAAATTGGAAATTTTGACAATAAGCCTAAGGCAATAACGCTCTCGGCCTGGGTTAAAAAGTCCGACACAGGCGCAGTGAACCGTTTTGTGGACGTTATTTCAGTAGAGAATGATGTTCGAATGAGAATTCGTCCAGGTGAACCTTCGGATAAATATGGGGCGATAGGCTGGTATAACGACGATGACAGTAATTCAGGAGTTGGCACAAGTGATGAAGCAATATTCGATGACGGTAAATGGCATCATGTTGTTTATACTGTAAATCCAGATGAATCTAGGCAAAGAATTTATTTAGACGGCGAGCTTTTGAAAAAAAATACTAGTTCTTTGGCTCCGATAAAATATACTGATAACGGAAATATTTATTTAGGAACAGACAAGGCAACAACACAAATTTTTATCGGAAAAATGCGAAATGTTCGGATTTATGATAGGGAGCTTCTGATACCGGAAGTTAAGATGTTGCATAGCGCCACTTGGAACCAGTGATTTTTTCAAAAATTGAATACTAATGAAAACAAAAGACAACCAGAAATTTATATTCAAAAATAAGTATGCCATGCCTAGCGGCAGGCAGGGATTTACCTTGCTTGAGTTGATGGTAATTATTTCTATAATAGGAATTATGACCAGCGCTGGTTTGGTTTCTTTGAGTTCTTCTAAAAAACATTTCGCCCTAAAAACAGCTCAAAACGAAGTAGCAGCAGCGATAAAACTGGCGCAAAGTTATGCTTTGCAGGGGAAATTTAAGGAAAGCGTGACTAATGTTTGTGGGATTGGATTTAGATTTATGAATGATAGTACATATAGAATTTTTTATTATAGAACTGGCGATGGATACCCTTCATGTGCTAGTACTGATTCTTCGACGATAACAGGGTTGGGGATGATTGAAGATCAGGTCTTAGGAAACGGTGTGAAATTAACATCACCCACAAGCCCTGATACTAGTACGAGAATACTATTCAGTATCCCTGATGCTAAGGTGTCTGGTGCTGGCATCAGTAATTCGCCATTTAAACTCTCTATTGGCACAGGTTCAAGTGAAAAATCAAAAACAATTACCATAAGTTCAACTGGTTTAGTGGAAGAAGATTAAAAAAATATGTTGCAAAAAAATTCACCCTATGGAATAAATTTTGATTACAAAATTATCCCGACAAGTCGGGATATTCCACAGGGTAAAAAATATTCCGGTTTTTCTTTTATCGAGGCTATCCTGTCTGTTTTTTTGGTTTCGATTGGTATGATTGCCGTTTTGAGCTTGATGTCAAAGAGCCTTCGAGAAACAATGGATAGTCGTGATCAAATCATCGCCGTGCTTTTGTCGCAAGAAGGCACGGAGCTAGTCAGAAATTTGCGAGACAATAATTGGGCGAAAGGTAGGGATACTTTCTCTACTCTTTTTGGCTTTCCAGCAAATAGTAGTGCGTGGCTTCGAATTGATACTGATAGCTCATTAGAGCCAATTACTCAAAGACTTTTAAAATTATACAATGATGTATATAATCATGATACTGGCACAGGCACTAAATTTCGCAGATTTATGAAGATTAGGTATGATAATAATACTACTAAAAACACTGCTACGGTTATAAGTATAGTGACTTGGACGGGAGCACCTCCTGCTTCGAATTTTCTTGATAACTATTCTACTTTTTGCAACACTGCCAAGCAATGTGCATACACAGAAACAGTTTTGAGTCGTTGGGGAGGAATGTAAAAATATGAAAAAAAATAAATTTAGCAGTAAAAACAAGAGCTACCCAGGATTTTCTCTTTTGGAAATGCTGATTTCTATGTTCATTTTTACCTTGATAATAATCACTTCAGTTTCGATTTTCGCCAGAGTGGCTTCCACTCGGCAAAAAACCCGAGAAATTCAAAAAAATATGGAAGAGGCCAGAACGGCTCTGGATCTGATGGCGAAAAATATGCGAATGAGTATCGGTCTTAATAATAATATTCCAGGAAACGATCAGAGAATTTATATGTTGAATGCTTCTCAGGGGGAATGCATCTGCTATATATTTTATGAAAATAAACTTAAGATGAGCCAAGTTGATGTTCCTCCTGCAAATGCAAATTTATCAGATAATCTAAAATGTAAGCCAGTAACAGGAACTTTAAATTATTGGACAGACGGAACTAAATTTCAAAATATAATGGAAAATGATGTTACGGGTCGATTTATAGTGACGCCGACCTCAGCTTCACTCAATGACGTTGGTAAAGCGACAATTGTTTTGAAGGTGGATGGCATCAATTTGCAAACTACTGTTTCTTTTCGAGATTACAATAATATAATTCAATAGAAATTTATTATGACAAAAAAATGCGGAAAAAATAGAGGATCGGCATTGGTTGTTTCACTGATGGTTTTGTCGATAATTTTGATTTCTGCTNNCTATAGGCTCCGCCAATTCCAACAAAGCCTATCAAAAAGCCGACATTGGAATTGAGAAGGTGATGTGGGCCATCACACGAGGAAATCATCCTCGTGTTAATGAGTTAATCGGGAGCTTATCGGGTATGCGTTGTACTGGTGGAATATTTGTTAGTAGTGGTGCTGATTATAATGTCGAACTTCTTGATAATTCTGCTACAAGAATTAACTGCCTTGATACAGGGCTTGTTTCAAATATTGCCAAAATAAAATCAGTCGGCATATTTTCTAACACAAAAAGAGCAGTGGAAGCTCTAGTGTTAAACAAAACAACTAATCTCCTGATGCACTTCAATGCGCTTAATAGCTCTAATGAATTTATTGATGACTCCTATTCCAGTGGAGGTCATGATATTTTAAAAACCGGCCTTGTGTCTATTAACGATACTGATTCCGTCCCAGATTTTGGAGGAGGAAGCGCTGAACCATTCGCAGTATTCCCTGCTAGTGATTCTAACTACTTCATAATTAAAGATAAAACCCCAAACGATGGTATTGATTTTAATTTTACTGACAAGGATTTCACTATTGAAGCGTGGGTGAAATTCGATTCTATTAATAAGGCACATACAATAGTCAGCCAGTGGAAGGAGAATAGATTGCAATTTTCTTTTTATTATGGCGGTGATATAGCTGTAACTAATCCTTCTTATCATAAATTAGCTTTTCAATATAGAACTCCAACTGCAAACGTTGTTGTATTATCTGATAATCAACTGTCCCTAGCTAATGCTTGGCATCATGTAGCGGTTGAAAGAAAAGGAAGTAATATATATTTATTTGTGGACGGCGTATTGAAAGGCTCTGGAAATATAGGTACTGCAAAAATAAATGATTTTCCAGACGAGGATATCTATGTTGGTATTTCTCTGGTTAACACTACTAGCCCCGTCGCATGGTCTCAATTTAGAGGTGATATGGACGAACTTCGCATAACAAAAGGTGTGGCTCGTTTTCCTACGACAGAAGAAACAGATCAAAATGGTGATTATCCAGGATATTTTACTCCCTGGGATATCGAATACGCGCGGAACAATTAGTCTTCACTCAGGCACTCAATGCCCAAGTGGGCATTGAGTGCTTTTTTGTGCTATAATAAAAATATGCGAAAAATAGAATTTGCCAATGGAGAATTTTATCATATTTATAACCGCGGAGTGGACAAGCGGGAAGTGTTTATGGATAAAATCGACTATGAAAGATTTTTGAAATCAATGAAAGAATTTAATTGTATTGAACCGATTGGAAGTTTGTATGAAAAATATTTGCAGGAGAAGAAATGGACATCGAATGTCCATTATGGACATTCGATGTCCATTTCTTCAAAGTTGGTTGAGATTATTTGCTACTGCTTAAATCCAAATCATTATCATCTAATATTAAAGCAATTGGAAGAAAAAGGCATAGAAAAATTTATGCAAAAAGTTGGAAATGGTTATACTAAATATTTTAATAATAAATATGATAGGTCAGGAGTTTTGTTTCAGGGAGCTTTTAAGGCAATTCATATCGACTCGAATGAATATCTCTTATATCTTTCGGCCTATGTGAACAAAAATAATTTTATTCATGGGTATGATAATGCTAATTGGAAATATTCCAGTTTAGTGGAATACATTGGAGAAAATAAAGAAAATAGCCAGAAAAAAAATATTTGCAATATTTTTCCAATTATTGGTCAATTTAGAGACAGGTTGGATTATGAAGATTTTATTAATGTCAATGCCTTTTATTTGAAAAATAAAAAAGAAGAAGGGTATTTATTGGAAGAATAGATGTAATCGTGGACATCGAATGTCCATTATGGACATTCGATGTCCACGATTTGTTATTATGGATAAAAACCAAGTCAAAATTCGCATAGAAAAACTTTCCCAGGAAATCAACAAAATTCGCTATCAGTATCATGTTTTGGACAGACC
>DCUU01000042.1:0-233 GCA_002328565.1 Candidatus Moranbacteria bacterium UBA2206 | reverse complement strand
ACGCGCGGAGATGGACTGATTGGCGAAGATGCAACGGAAAATATCAAAACAATTTATTCTGTACCACTAAAACTTAGCCTCCCAGTTGATTTGGTGGCGGTGGGGGAATGCTGGCTTTCTAAAAGTGAATTAGAAAGGATAAATAACGAGCGAAAAAAACAGGGTGAACCGTTGTTTGCCAATTCGCGCAATGTGGCGGCGGGATCGATTCGACAATTGGATCCAAAAGTTGC
>DCUU01000004.1 GCA_002328565.1 Candidatus Moranbacteria bacterium UBA2206 | reverse complement strand
TATTTTGAATTTAGCAGAACTGCCAAAGCCAGATGACACAGCCGATGCTATTGCGATTGCGCTTTGCCATATTAATAGTCGAAAAATTAATAATTTACCCTATTGAGTAAATTTTGGTTTACAAAATTAATTTTTCTAAAAGAAAAATTACTCAATAGGGTAAAAATAACTAATAATAAATAAACTTATGCAAACTAGCCCAATAATCGATTTTTTTCTCGGCCAAGGAGTGCCATTTACCACAGTCATTCTAATTCTGATGTTGCCGATAATTGCTACTTTCATTGCCTTTTTGCGCCAAGTAGTAGGCATCAAAGCTTTTGGAATTTATGCTCCCCTAATTGTGACTTTTGCCTTTCTAGCAACCAATGGATTGAAATATGGTATTGCCATTTTTGTCACTGTCATTTTTTCTGGCATGCTGATGCGTTTTGTCTTGAAACCTTTTCGCTTACTCTATCTTCCTAGAGTGGCTATCATGCTCACTGCAGTGGCGATGTTAATTTTGGGAATTTTAGTTATCGGTGGAGAATTCAAAAGAACGGGGCTAGCTGCTGTTTCTATTTTTCCAATTCTTATTATGATAACGATTGTGGAAAAATTTGTGGCTGTGCAGATTGAAAAGGGAGACAAGGCAGCGATAATTTTGGCCATTGAAACTCTGATCATTTCTGTTTTAGGTTTTTTTATCGCCAGCTCCAGTACCCTCATTCACTTTTTAGCTCTTTATCCTTGGATAGTATTTCTTACTATTCCGATTAATATCATGCTCGGCAAATGGACAGGTCTACGCATTAGCGAATACATCCGCTTTCGCAAAATAATGAAAAATTTGTAATTAAATTAATTCGCATGTGCCACATTCGTAGCGTGGCTTTACGAACGATTAGTGAGTAAAAAACATTATGTTTGAATTTTTTAAATTAAGCCGACAAATACTCGGAATGAATGCGCGGAATCTGGATTATATCCGGCCATTTAATCGCGCACGCGCTAAAAAATTAGCGGACAATAAATTGCTCAGCAAAAAAATTCTCGCCAAGAATAATATCTCGGTGCCAAAACTAATTGCCAAAATTCGCACCGTGGAAGAATTGGAAAATTTTGATTGGCAATCTTTGCCAGAAGGTTTTGCTCTGAAACCTAATCGCGGTTTTGGTGGTGAAGGAATTTTAGTAGTCTATGGCAAAAAAAAGAATTCTACAGATATATGGATTAAAGCTGATCGATCTACTATCACGATAGAAGATCTAAAAACGCATATTCGAAATATCTTAGACGGTTCTTTTTCACTTTCCGGCACACCGGATATTGCTTTTTTTGAAGAACGCTTACAACTTTTGAAATTATTCAAAACCTATTCATATAAAGGCATTCCTGATATTCGCGTGATTGTTTTTAATAAGGTTCCTCTGATGGCCATGCTTCGCCTACCAACCAAATCCTCGGAAGGTAAGGCTAACTTGCAACAAGGCGCCATTGGCGTAGGCATCGACATTGCCACAGGCACAACCACCACCGCAGTTTTGGGGAAAAATAAAATTATTGAATACATTCCTGGCACTCGCCTTTTGCTTTCTGGAATTAAGCTCCCCTATTGGAATGACATTTTGAAATTAGCTGTACGCGCTCAAGAAATTTCCGGCCTTGGCTTTTTAGGTGCTGATATTGCCATCGACAAAGTCAACGGGCCAACAATAATTGAGCTCAATGCCCGCCCAGGGCTTTCTATCCAAGTAGCTAATTTAGCTGGTCTCAAAGAACGACTCAAAAAAGCAGCTGGGATAAAAATCAAGACGGTTGAAAAAGGCATTCGCGTTGGCAAAGATCTTTTCGGCGGAGAAATTGAAGAAGAGTTGGAAGAAATTTCTGGCAAAAAAGTCATTGGCACGGTGGAAAAAGTGAAGCTTATTGGAAAAGATGGCAAGGAAATTGAGGTGGAAGCCAAAATCGATACTGGCGCATATTCCACTTCGATTGATGTTGAACTGGCTAAAAAATTGGGGTTTGAAGATGTTTTAAATTATTTCAATTCCCTAGATTTACCCAAAGATTTTAGTCGAGAAGAAGTTGGCCAAATTGAAGAAGATTTAAGAAAAAAATATCTGGGTCAGCATCCAGATCTTGCTGATATAACTGCTGTATATTCTTCTCATGGATCTTCTATCAGACCAAAAGTTTCCCTCGTGATGGTTATGGATGGAATTGAAATATCAGCTCAAATTAACATAGCTGAAAGAAAAGAACTTTCCAAAGAAATAATTATTGGTAAAAAAAATCTGAGTAAGTTTTTAATTGATGTGAACAAAATAAACTAATGAAAAAAATCATTATTTTATCCGGCAACAGAAAATGGAAAACATCTATTGCTATAAAGGACAAAAAATATAGAGTTTGCTACGAATATCTTCATAGTATTGCCAGGAAAAATGATATTGAAATTTTTCATGCTTCTTATAAATGGTGCTCTTCTGATAAAACTTTTTTCAAATACACCTGGACATACAAAAATAAAAAATGGCAACGAGCGAGAGGAATAAAACCAGATTTAATTTATGATAAAACTAATTTTAAAGCTGGGGTGCATTATTTTAAAAAAGAACTAGAAAAAAACTTTAAAATTATAAACGATCCTGAATTCACGCTGCTTGCTGATAATAAATTTTACACTAGTCTTATTTTTCCAGATTTTTTCAAAAGATATTACAAGATTTTTAATAAAAAAGATTTGTTAGAAATTTCTAAAAAATTTAAATCTAAAAAAATAGTACTGAAACCGGCTCGAGGAAGTGGTGGCGATGAAATCAAAATAATTAGTAAGAATAATCTATCCAGATTTCCCTCCCATTACATAAAAAATGGATTGATTGCGCAAGAATTTATCGATAGTTCGCAAGGGATAACTAATATCATAAAAGGTGTTCATGATTTACGCTTAGTTTTTATAAATGAAAAAATAATTTATGCCTATATTAGAACCCCAAAAAGAGGAAGTCTTTTATCTAATATAGCCCAGGGAGGAAAGATGACCACAATAGACCCCGAAAAAATACCCGCCAATGTAAAACCTATTATTAATAAAATCCAAGATATTTTTCAGTCCTATACTCCCAGAATATTTACTATTGATTTAATTTTCGACAAAAAGCAAAAGCCCTGGATAGTAGAATTAAATACTATGCCAGGAATATTTTTTTACCCAAGCCAAAAAAAATGGATGGATAAATTTTATTTAGAATTAATTAAAATATTTAAAGAAAACTTATGAAAAAAGTGATGATCCTTTTTGGAAAAAGTGATTGGAAAAAAGCCAAGCCCTTTAGCAATAAAGACTATCAATATTCCTATGAATATTTTTATGATCTTTGTCAAAAAAATAGCATTCAAATGTATCGGGCTTCATATGAGTGGTATGATTACAAAAAACATATTTTTAAATATGCTTGGATATATGAAGGAGAAGGTGCGAACTGGAAAAAGGTTCATAATATCATTCCTGATCTTATCTATGACAAAACAAAAGCTAGACTGGAAACATACTTTAAAAAAGAATTGATGAGTGAGAGATATTCTTTTATTAATGATTTGAGTTTTACCCGCATTATTGATGATAAATTTATAACTAGTTTAATTTTCCCTCAATGGTCAAAAAAAAGTTGGGTGATAAGCTCAAAAAAAGAACTAGAATTAATCTTGCCTAAACTTCATTCTTCAAAAATTGTTATCAAGCCAATTAGTGAAAGTGGCGGAAAAGATGTGCAGATTATAAAAAAATCTGAGGCCCTAAGGGTGGCAGATATCGGCAAGGAATATTTAGTCCAAGAGTTTATCGATTCTTCGAAAGGAGTACCCGGTGTGAGCAAAAAAATGCATGATCTTCGCTTGGTTTTTGTAAATGATAAAATTATTTATGCCTACATAAGAGAACCTAAAAAGGGAAGTTTTCTAGCCAATCTCGCGCAAGGAGGTTCACTTATAATCGTACCAAAAAATAAGTTGCCAAAAAATCTTCAGCCTATAATAAAATCTGCCAATGAAATATTTGCCACTTTTTCTCCTCGCGTTTATTCTATGGATTTTATGTTTGATGAAAAAGGAAAACCTTGGATTGTGGAGCTAAATTCTATGCCCGGCCTCTTCTTTACTCCAGAAGAAAAACCCCATATGATTGAGATGTATAAGGCACTCCTAGAAGCTTTTAAAAATAAACTTTCCAATTAATTTTAATGTAGATTTATTTTTTATGTCTAGAGAAAAATCCATTCAGCTATATCAAGCAGAAACACTATCCACCCAACAAAAAAAAGAGTTGCTAAAAATTTATAATAAATATTTTCCCTTGTCGATATGGAGCAAGAAATATTTTGACACTTTTTTTAGTGACACCAAAAGATGTCCTATTGGATTTTTTCTAAAAGCAGGAGGCACCTATATCGGATTAGTTCTAGGAAGACTAAATAAGCACGATAATTTTTTTAACATTAATACTCTGCTTATTATTCCCCAATATCAGAAAAAAGGATTGGGTAAAAAACTGCTAGACAAGATTATTTTTGAAATCAAGAAAAATCATTCCGTTGAAAAAATTTCTCTGCATTTCCGAGAGCAAAACAGATTGAAAGAATTTTATACAAACCTAGGTTTCAAAAATCACCGTGTTGATGGCTATTATAATAATGGCGATAGGAAATATTATATGGATATAAAAATCTAAATTAAAGTTTTAATTATTCCTTCCTTCTCCACTTTCCTTCTTTGCCTTGATAACCTTTCTCTTTTATAATATAATATAGAATGCTTTGTAAATAAGCTAAATAAATTATATGTATATTTTTACGCCTAAAAATTCTACCGGGTCATCTGGCAAAAAACGCTTTAAGATTAATTGGAAATTCTTGCGAAAATCAGCCTTGATTTTCAGTGGTGCCATGTTGCTTTTTATTGTGGCAGTTTTCGCTTGGTTTGCCAAAGATCTCCCCAGCCCAGGGAATTTGAGAAATCGCGTGGTGATTCAATCAACTAAAATCTATGACCGCACCGGAAATCACATTCTTTATGAAGTCCATGGCGAAGAAAAAAGAACGGAAATACCTTTCGAACAAATGCCGGAAAGTTTGCGTTATGCCACTATCGCCCTTGAAGATCAAAGTTTCTACGCACATATCGGCATTCAACCAAAAAGTATTCTGCGCGCTGCTCTCAAGGATGTTTTCAAATTGGGCGCCTCTCAGGGTGGCTCAACTATCACCCAGCAACTCATCAAGCAATCACTCCTAACTTCAGAAAAAACTTTCACTAGAAAAATAAAAGAAGTTATTCTGGCCATCGAACTGGAACAAAAATTTTCCAAAGATGAAATTTTAGCAATGTATCTTAACGAAATTCCTTATGGTTCCAATGCTTATGGAATTGAAGCAGCCGCCCAAACTTTTTTTGGCAAACATGCCAGCGAACTCACACTAGATGAATCCGCTATTCTTGCTTCTCTTCCTCAAGCTCCTTCTCGTTATTCACCATATGGAACACACACAGAAAATCTCAAGGCTCGTCAAGAACATGCCTTGAGTCAAATGGCTCGCTTAGGCTACATTACTCAAGAACAAGCTGAAACGGCAAAAGCAGTGGATATTTTTTCCAAGATAAAAACTTTTTCCGACAATATCAGCGCTCCTCATTTTGTGATGTATATCAAAGAATCTTTAGAAAAAAAATATGGAGCTGAGGCAGTTGAACAAGGCGGGCTAAAAGTTTACACCACTATCGATTGGGATAAACAAAAAATTGCTGAGGAAGCCATTAAAAACCACAGCGAAAAAAATGCCACTACATATAAAGCCAACAATCAGGCGCTTGTTGCGATGGATCCAAAAACAGGTCAGATTTTAGCCATGGTCGGATCTAAGGATTATTTTGGCAAAGCCACCCCGACTGGATGCGTCTCTGGAAAAAATTGTCAGTTTGAAGGTAATTTCAATGTCGCTACTGCTCTTCGTCAACCAGGTTCATCCTTTAAACCCTATGTCTATCTCACTGCCTTTGAAAAAGGCTATACCCCAGAAACAAATCTTTGGGATGTGGACACTAATTTTTCTACTGACAATGGAAAAGAATATAATCCTAAAAATTATGACGGCGAGAATCGAGGGCTACTCAAAATGAAAGATGCGCTGGCAATGTCACTTAATGTTCCAGCAGTAAAAACATTATATCTAGCGGGGGTACAAAATTCCATTGACACTGCTCATAAGATGGGTATTACTACACTTAACAAAACTGCTGATTATGGATTGTCTCTGGTTTTAGGTGGAGGTGAAGTAAAATTACTCGATCATGTTAATGCCTTTTCCTCTTTTGCTACAGGGGGAATTCATCATCCTACTGTTTCTATTTTAAAAGTTGAAAGTGGATCGGGCGAAATTTTAGAAGAATATAAACCAAGCAATGGACAAAGAGTGGTGGAAGAAAAACATATTGCAATGATAGATTATGTTTTGTCTACCAATGAACTTCGCGCTCCGGTATTTGGCGAAAACAATCCACTTAAATTTGATAATCGTCCTGTCGCTGCTAAAACTGGCACCACTAACGAATGGCGCGACGGTTGGACAATGGGTTATACTCCGTCCTTGGTTGCGGGCGTTTGGGCCGGTAATAATGACAACTCCATAATGGCGCAGGGGGCAGATGGCTCTTATGTGGCTGCACCGATTTGGCGCGAATTTATGGAAAAATCTTTAGTTAATTATGATATAGAAAAATTTCCTGAATATAAAAAAGACGAGGAAAAAACCGATAAGGACGTGCTAGATGGAAAACTTGATGACAAAAAAGAAATCCGCGTTTGCAAAATTCCCGACTCGGATGATTATTGTCTAGCCAATGATAATTGCCCAGAATCCGAAAGAGAGAAAAAGAAATTTGCCGATGCACATTCTATTTTATATTATGTCCAAAAAGATGATCCCCGCGGAGATAAACCAGAAAAACCAGAAAATGATCCCCAGTTTAAAAATTGGGAAAAGGCTATTGAAAAATGGCTGGATAAAAAAGAAGGTTACTCTTCCCGACCAACCCCAGAGAAAGAATGTCGATCAGATGATTTTAAGGATTTTGATCCAACTGTAAAAATATCAGCCTCCTTAAGCGATTCCACTATCAAGATAAAAGTAAAGGCAGCTGCGCCCTTTGGGATAGATAAAATAACCCTATCTATTGACGGAGAAGACGATAAAGATTTTTCTAAATCATCTTTTGATTATGCTTATTTAATTCCTGATTCCAAGAAAAACACCACCCTTTCCATTAAGGCAACTGTCAAAGATAAAAATGGTGATTCTGATTCTGATAGTGTTTCTATAAAAACAAATATACCCTAAAAATTAGAATATTTTTCCACAAAAAAACTCCGGTGATTTTCCGGAGTTTTTGTTTTTTAGATGTTTTATTTTAATCTTCATACCTAATCGCCTTTTCATTATTCCCGATTTGATTTTTACTGAAAAAATAAAAGAACGGGACGATGACAAGAAGCGATATTAAATGCATTGAAGAAAAAATATAATTCATTACACTGCTTCCGTCAAAAAAAATAATTCTAAAAATAACTAGAAACACACAAAGATATGCAGTAGAAATCTTTACGATAGTTGCATTGTCTTTGATAATAAAATTTTTGGTTATAAATTTTGCTGAATAAATTATACTTACCCAGACAAGGAAAAATTTCACTGCCTCCCCAAGAATTGCCAACCAAACAATCACTCCAAAATTTTCCGCTATATCTTCTACGGTTTGTCCAAAAACTAAACTAAATAAAAATGGCGCGGCAATTCCAGCCAACAGCCAATGAATCAAAGCAATTTGCCAATCCTTCACTTGTTGTTTCTTTTTCATAATAGTGCTTTTATAGGTTGATTTTAGTTTTAGTTTTTGTCTTTTTTTATTATACAATATTTTTTAAAATCAGCAAAATCAGGACTTGCGTATTTGCTTGCGGAAAAGATATTAACGCAGTCGCCAAAAAAATACTTTCCTTAAGCAGTTTTTAATTACTGGCGAATTGTTGCATTTTATAGTTGCTTTCGCGACGAGCATATCTTGACGCAAGTAAATGCGGAAGTCCAAAAAATATAAAGATCCTATTTTATTTTTATTTCCTTTATAGCGCCCTCCCCCAGCTCCTTGTTTATTTTTTTAATAATCGTATTTCTATTCATAAAAAGCTCGCTCGCCCAGGCCGAACTAGTGAGTTTTATAAAAATAGTCCCGTTCTTAAAATAATCCGCTCGAAGTTTTGACGCGCCCACATTACCAAATTCTTCCTTAATAACTCGATTAAAAATATAAAAAATATCTTTGTCAGTTAAAGATATTTTGTGAATACTTTTTCTCTTATTAATTAAACTACTAAGCGATTTCATTTCTATTTTTTATTTGTTTTTAAAAAATTATACACGGCGCGCGCGGAAATTGCACCCTCAGAAGCAGCTGTGATGACTTGGCGGAATTTATCGGAGCCATCAGTGATGTCACCTGCCGCAAAAACTCCTAGCACATTTGTCGCACCATTTTTTTGAATTTTAATATAACCACCTTCATCCATTTCAATTCCTAGTTCACTAAAATATTCTGTCGCCGGATCTGATCCTGCTTCGATAAAAAGTCCATCTAAATCTAACTCTTTTGAGTTTTTATATTCCTTGTCTAATTTTATTTTTTCCAATTTTTGCTCACCTAAAATTTCCACTACATTAGTTTCATAAAGCACTTCTATTTTTGAATTTTTTTTAATTAGATTTACCCAAAAAGGTTCAGCGCGAAGTTCTTTTTTGCGATAAATTAAATAAACTTTCTGGGCTAAATCAGCCAAATATAATGTCGCAGTCGCCGCGCTATCTGAACCACCAATCACACCCACAATTTTATTTTTATAAAAAAATCCATCGCAAGTAGCGCAATATGATACACCCTTTCCAATAAATTCTTTTTCTCCAATAATATTGAGTTTTCTTTTTTTTGTGCCGGTTGCTAAAAGAATTGTTCGTGCTTGTAAAATATTGTTATTCGCGAGAGTTATGGAAAAAATATTATTTTCTTTATTTATTTTTTCCACTAACTCAGGCAAAATTTCCACCCCATATTTTTTAGCGTGATTCCCCCATTTTTGACTAAATTCAAATCCGCTCATATCTTCCATTCCAGGATAATTATCAATTTTATGCGTCTCAGAAATTTGCCCACCTAAAAGCGCGCCCACAATTTTATGTTTTATTCCATACCGCGAAGCATAAATTGAAGCACTAAGTCCAGCCGGCCCCGCACCAATAATTATTAGGTTGTGAATATTGTCTTTTGTTTTATGTTTCATGCTACATGTTATATGTTTTTAATTCTTTATCGGCATCACAATATAAGTGAAATATTCTAAAACTTCGCCGGATTTTTCATTAATTTCGCGAACCGCTACTGGAGTAGCTTCGCTGTTTAGTAAAATTGCGACTTGAGAGGTGGTGGTAGCGTTAATTCCATCTAAAAGATATTTAGCATTAAAAACAACCTCCTGGGATGGTCCTGTGATGTCAAATTTAAGTTCAGCTGAATTTTCTCCAACTTCAGCACTCGAAGACAATATAAAAATTTTTTCTTCTTGTGCTTCAATTTTAAGCGTTATCTCATTTGATCCCCCTGCGGAAAAAACACTTGCCATTTTAATAGCATTTTGTAAAACCTGTTTTTCTCCTACTATTCTTGTTTTATACTCCGCCGGCATTATATGTTTGTATTCTGGATATTTCCCGTTTATAAGCCGTGAGACTAATTTAATACCATCTATTTCAAAAAATATTTGTCCTTCTTCAATAGTTATTTTCACTCGATTATCTATATCAGGCGCTAATACACGATTCAATTCTACTAAAACATTCGCTGGAATAATCACATTTTCATTTTTTTCAATAAAAAGTTTATAGGTTTCCTTATTTATATTATTTTCCTCTATTTTAACTCGACATTCTGAAAGACGAAAACTATCTGTAGCAGCAAAAATAAGTTCTTTTTCTTTTAAAATAAGGTTTATTCCTGTAAGCTCTTGTCTAGATTCATTAAAAGCTACTGCTGGCATCACCTTTAAAACTGCGCTTTTTAACTCTAAAGTAGGGATATTTAATAAATATTCAGTTTTTCGAAGAGGTAAAAGAGGAAAATCTTCAGCAGAAATTCCTTTTATTACAGCCTTATTTATCCCGTTTTTTATTTTTAGATTATTATCTATAAGTTCTAATGAAATATTTTCACCACCTGGAAGATTATTAGAAAAACTACTAATAAGTTTTGCAGGAATTGTTATTCGCCCCTCTTTTTCTATTTTTGCCCCTATTTTAGAAGAAATTCCAATCTCTAAATTAGTTGCAGATAATTTTAATCCTCCTTTTTCTGTTTCAAAAAGAATATTATTTAAAATTGGTAAAGTATTTTTCTTTGAAACTACTCTTTCACAATTAAAAATCGCTTTCTTTAAATTTTCTCCTGTACAAATTAATTTCATAATATTTTTTTATTTAGTATTTAATTATTCTTATTATTAATATAAAGTTATTACTATTATTAGGAAGATAAGTATTGGTGGATAAGTGTTTATTTTGTTTTATATAAGCCTAATTATGTGTGGATAAGAACTGGATAAGTGTATAGAATGGGTGTTTTTTAGATAGGATAATAATGGATGTAAAAATATATTTTTAAAACCTTTCAAATTAGAAACAGGTATTTTACTAGATTGAGCACAGAGTTGTGGGGAGGTTTTTAGGATGGTTATCCACAGGTTATGCGGAAAAATTATTTAAATACTATATAAAAGGTCTTTAAGTTGGGTTAGTTCTTCATTTAATCTATCATCAAATTTCAAAGCCTCGGATATTTTTTCATAAGCATGGATGGCTGTGGTATGATCACGTCCGCCTAATCTATCACCAATTCCTGGATAAGAAAAAGAAAGTTCTGTGCGCATAAGAAACATAGCTATTTGACGGGGCTTTACTACGTCCCTTTTTCTGTTTTTAGCTACTAAATCATTAGGAGATATTTCATAAAAATCAGAAACAGCCTTTAAAATATGTTTGTAATTAATGCCTTTTTTCTTACCACTCGAGATAATATCGGATAAAACTTGTTTTGTATAAGCCGAATCAACTGATTTTTTGGTAAGTTGTGCACTTACAGACACTCGGTTTAGCGCTCCTTCTAATTCGCGAATATTATTTTTAATATTAGCTGCGATAAATTCCAGAGCTTCATCAGTTATTTCTACTTTATTTTGAGCTGCTTTTATTTTGAGAATAGCAAGTCTTGTTTCAAGGTCTGGTTTAGAAACATCTGCAATCATTCCCCCTTCAAAACGGGAACGTAATCTTTCCTCAAGAATTTGAATGGCTTTTGGGGCGCGATCACTTGAAAGGACGATTTGTTTGTTTAGTTGGTATAAATAATTAAAAATATGAAAAAATTCTTCCTGAGTTTTCTCTTTTCCTGAGATAAACTGAATATCATCAATAATAAGTAGGTCTATTTTTTGGTAATACTCCTTAAATTCTTGAATTTTTTGATTTTTTATCGAATCTATTAAGTCACTAGTAAATCTTTCGGAAGAAATGTATTTTACCCGAGTTTGGGGGTTTATTTTTAGTGCTTCATTGCCAATTGATTGAATGAGGTGAGTTTTTCCTAGTCCCACTCCACCATAGATAAATAGTGGATTATAGACATTTCCAAGGCTTTTTGAGACGGCGTAGCAAGCAGCGCGAGCTAATTCATTACTACCGCCAATGACAAAATTTTCAAAAACATATTTTTGATTTAGGTTACTTTCTTGGCTTACAGGAGGCTTTTTTTGATAAAAAACAGGTGATTTTTTTGGTGCTTGCACGGCGTCAACGGTGATTTCCTTATTTGTTTGAGGAAAGGATTGGGTTGGGCCAGAAGAAATCAAGCAGGAAACTGATTTTACATCTCCCTGAATGTTTTTTAGGGCGCGTAAAATATAGAGATCATACTTGTTTTCTAGCCATTCCTTAGCAAAGCCATTGGGCACGCCAATAACTACATGGCCATCTTTAAGGGAAAGAATAGAGGTGTTTTTAAACCAAGTAATAAAATTAGCTTTAGAGATAGAAAGCTCTATTTCACCTAGGGCTGTTTGCCAAAGTTCCTCGTTGGTCATTTTTTTGATTAAATTAATAAGGAAAGTTTTACTAAAAAAAGTATATCACAACCAAAAAGTCTAGTCTAAGAAAAAAGGGGATAAAGATGTTGATAAGGTGTGGACGACCATAAATAAATATATAATACAAAACAAAAAGAAATGCAAGAAATTGACTTTTTGCCTTTTAACTGTTAGAATTTTAATTGAATTAACTAAATATAATAAAATGAGCGTAACATACCAACCAAAAGCAGGCAGAAGAAAAAAAAGACACGGCTTTATCGAAAGAAACAGCACTAAAAATGGGAAAGCTGTCCTAAAAAGAAGAAGACAGGCTGGTCGAAAAAAACTATCCGTATAAGTATAGTTCTATGCTTCCTCGTAAAAACAGGCTTATTCAGAAAAAAGATTTTGAGGTAATTAGTCGCACAGGTACCTTTTTTTCTTTTGGGGAGGTTTTTTTGAAAATAAGAAGTAATAATAGTAAGGAAACTAAAATAGGTTTTTCTATTGGAATTAAATTTTCTTCCAAGGCAGTAGAAAGAAACCGAATTAAACGGCAATTGCGGGAAATATTCAGGAAAAATATAAAAAAGATAGAAAAAGGGTGGGACGTGATGGTTTCTCTCAAAAAAAGTGGTAAAAAAGAGTTTTTGATGGATGAATTAGAGCGAGATGTTTTAGCAGTATTAAAAAAAGCAAAACTAATATAATTAATTTTTATAAGTTTATAGTATATATATATGATATCTTTTTTATTTGGGGAAACTGTTTATAGACCGATTTATAACTTTTTAATTTTTGTTTACAATCTTATTCCGCTACATGATTTTGGTGTGGCAATTATTATTGTGACCTTGGTTTTGAAGTTTCTTTTGATCCCGCTTAGCAAAAAACAAATTCAATCGCAGAAAAAAATGCAAGAAATGCAACCAAAAATCAAAGAAATTCAAGAAAAACACAAAAATGACAAAGAAAAACAAAGCCGAGCATTGATGGAGTTTTATAAAACAAATAAAACTAATCCTTTTTCCGGCTGTTTGCCAACAATTTTTCAGCTTATTTTTCTAATTGCTATTTATCAAGTATTATTTAATATTTCTAATGCAGGATTATTAGTAGATCCAAAAGAGCTATATTCATTTATTCCAAATCCAGGACAAATAAACCAATATTTTTTAGGAATTATTGATCTGTCTAAAACTATTAATCTAAGTCAGATAGATATTAAGGTCATTCCTCAAATAATCCTCATTGTTTTGGCGGCACTAGCTCAATATGTGCAAATAAAAATGATGACGCCTAAAACAGTTGTGCAAAATAAAAATTCTCAACCAGATATGTCGCAGATAATGTCAAAGCAAATGATGTACCTTGGACCTCTCCTGACTCTATTTATCGGGATAAAGTTTCCGGCCGGTCTAGCTCTCTATTGGCTTGTTTCAACTATTTTTGCTATAATTCAGCAGATGAAAGTATTAGAAAAAGAAAAGACTAATAGTTAATTTTAAGCATGCGAATAGCGCGCTACGAATGCGCCCATGCGAATAAGAAATTTATGGAAAACGAGAAAATAACGCCCGAAATAAAAGAAGAGATAAAAAAAGCTATTGAAGAATTAGTTTTAAAAATGGGATTTTCCTGTGAGGTTGAAATTATAGAAACTCAAAACCAAGAACAGGAAGAATTAGTTTTTAACATTAAAACAGAAGAATCAAGCTATCTAATCGGACAATATGGAGTGAATCTTCAAGCCTTGCAACATATGGCTAGGATAATTTTTCGTGGAAAAACGGAAAATAAAGCCAATTTTACTCTAGATGTTAATTCTTATCGACAAGAAAAAAACGAATCTGTTTTCGCTCTGGCGAAAAATATGGCCCAAACATCCCTTCGGGAAGGACGAGCAGTGGTAATGCGTCCAATGTCACCATATGAAAGACGACTTGTGCATATGGAGCTAGCTAAAAATGATCAAATTAAAACCGAAAGCACTGGCGAAGGAGAAGATCGGCGGGTAGTGATCAAGCCAGCTAATTTAGTTTGAATCTTATTAAAGAATTATTTTTTCTCGAAATTAACTCGAACCCTAAAAATTATTACTAAAATTTTCCCTCAATCAACGGCGGTCATAGGAAAATTTTAGGTAATTTTTGGGTTCTCAAACATAAATTTCTCAAAAAATTATTCTTTAATTATAGTTTTAGTTTTTCGTACTTTCGTTTATTTCGTAATTCGTAATTATATGGTTATCGCAAGAAAAATCGCTTATAATGTTCTGGTTAGCAGTTTTTCTAAAATTCTTTCAACTATTTTAGCACTGCTCTCTATCGGGTTAATTACAAGATATCTTGGGCAGGAGGGTTTTGGAAATTACGCCACAGTGTTGGCGTTTTTATCTTTTTTCACCGCCATTGCTGATCTGGGACTTTATTCTACGGTCACTCGAGAAATTTCTCGTGAGGGGGCGGATGAAAAGAAAATTATTGGTAATGTTTTTGCTTTGCGATTAAGTATTTCTTTTGTAGTAATGTTGCTTGCGCCTATAATTGTTTTCTTCTTTCCTTATCCGACAGAGGTTAAACAAGCAATCATGATAGTGGCGCTTTCCTTTCTTTTTTCTTCATCCTATCAAGTATTAAATGGAGTTTTTCAGAAAAATTTAGCCATGGATAGGGTGGCCATTTCCGAATTGACTGGGAAAGTTATCCAGGTGCTATTTGTTTTTTATGCTATAAAACTCAATTTGAGTTTTCTTTGGATCATGACTGCGCTTCTTTTTAATATGATGATTAGTTTTTCTTTGATATACCTTTTTTCTAAAAAATATATATCTTTTTCTTTGAAATTTGATTTAACTTATTGGAAAAAATTCATAAAAGAGTCTTATCCTTTGGGAATTGCTGCGATTATTAGTTTTATTTATTTCAAAATCGACACAATTCTGCTGTCTGTTTTGAAAACTAGCGCGGAAGTAGGAATATATAATGTGGCCTATAAGGTGATTGAAAACATTACTTTTTTTCCAGCAATGATAGTGGGTCTAGTTTTTCCGATTATATCAAAAAACATTTTTTCTGATCAAGCACGCTTTTGGGATATCTCCAATAAGACTTTTAAGGTTTTTTGGCTTTTTGTTATTCCCTTGATTGTGGGTACGATATTTCTTTCGGATGGAATCGTGGAACTTATTGGGGGGAAAGGCTTTTTTGCTTCAGGTATAGTTCTTCGCATCCTAGTTTTTTCTTTGGGATGTATGTTTTTTAGTAATCTATTTAATGTCATTTTGATTTCCGGTAACAAACAAAAAAAATTAATGGCAATTATGATTATGGCTGCTATTTTCAATGTGGGGGCTAATCTGATTTTTATCCCGATTTATTCCTATGTTGCTTCGGCAATAATCTCTGTGGCAACGGAACTTTTTGTGACAGTAGCTACGCTTTATATTATAATTAGAGATTTGAAATATTTTCCTAGGGTGGAAAATTTTTGGGCAATTGTTTTTTCGGGTGTAGTGATGGCGATTTATTTTTTTGTTTTTTCTGAAATTAACTTTTTTCTTCTAGCTTTTTCTGGTACGGCTGTTTATGCTTTGGCTATCTGGTTATCCAAGGCAGTTAAAACTGAAGAAATTGCTAGTATAATTAGCAAAAATATAAAATGAATACACCTAAGGTTTTTATAATAATTCTAAATTATAATGGACAGGAAGTCTTAAAAAAAACACTCACGAGCGTTTTTCAAGTGGATTATTCGAATTTTGAAATAGTTTTAGTGGATAACAATTCTAAAGATGGATCTTTTGAAGAAGCACGTAGAGTTTTTCCTAAAATAGTTTTCATAAAAAACAGCGAAAATTTAGGTTTTTCTGCTGGTAATAATATCGGGATTGAATATGCACTGGAACGCTCAGCGGATTATATCTTGCTTTTAAATTACGACGTTCAAGTTAAAAAAGATTTTCTTTGGCCATTGATAGATTTAATGGAAAAAGATGGGAAAATTGGAATTGCTAGTCCTGTGATTTTAGAAGGAGAATCTCCTAATGTTTGGTTTTCAGGAGGAGAAATTAATTGGTTTAAAATGAAAACAGAGCACTTGAGAAATAATCTAAAGGAAAATTATTTTCAATCAGATTATATTACGGGTTGTGTTATGATAATCAGAAAGGAAGTTTTTAAAAAAATAGGCTTGCTAGACGAGGACTATTTTTTATATTGGGAAGACGCAGATTTTAGTGTTCGAGCTAAAAGAGCGGGATATAAGCTAGCAGTTTGTGCGCGCAGTCAAATTAGACACTTTGAAAAAAGCCAAGAAAAAAAAGCTAACAAAATTTATTGGCTGGTGCTGTCGGGGCTGATTTTTTTCAAAAAAAATTCACCTGCCTATTTGCGACCGTGGATTTTTTTCTATATTCTATTGCGTAAGATAAAAAACAAAAAAGATATGAAGAGTCAAAAAACTTCAATCAATGAATCAGTAAAAAAAGCATACGAAGATTTTAAGTATGTTAAATAAAAAACTTTCAATTATTATTGTGAATTATAAGAGCGCGGATTTTTTGGAAAAATGTGTAGTTTCAATTCGGGAAAAAATAAATAAAGAATTTTTAGAAGAAATTATTATAGTGAATAATGATCAAGAAGAGGAGATAAGGCTAGGTTTTCAAGAAAATTTAAAAATAATAAATAATGATAAAAACGCAGGCTTTGGTGCTGGAAATAATATTGGGGCTAGAATTGCGAAGGGAGGTATTATATTATTTCTAAATCCTGATACGGAAATTATTTCTGAAAATATAGGCGAGGTTATTTCTTTATTTGAAAAAGACAACACGCTGGGTGTTGTTGGGAGTCAGCTGATGATTAAGGATAATAAAAAAATTCAACCATGGAGCGCCGGACATGAAATTAACTTAATTAACCTAATAAGGAATAATCTAGGCTTGGCAAGTAGCCGGAAGGTTTGGCAAGCAAAAAAATGCACAGAAGTTGATTGGGTTTCCGGCACAGCGCTTTTTATTCGAAGAGAAATTTTTGAAAAAGTTAGCGGTTTTGATGAAAAATTTTTTATGTATTTTGAAGATATGGATTTATGTAAGAGAGTGAAAAAAACAGGAAGCAAAGTTTTGTATAATCCAAACTTCTCTGTGAAACATATCGGCGGAAAAAGCTATCAAAAACAATGTTGTCAAAAAAGAGACTACTATAAGGCGCAAGAATACTACTTTAAAAAACATCGAAATTTTTTTGAGTGGTTGATTGTGAAAATGGCGCGCAAAGTGTTTTGTTGAGTTTTTATATTTTTAGAATCTGCACATTTAATTATATTAAACGCGCTACGGCGCAAGAGTTTTATACTAAATGAGAATCTCGACAGTACGAATAATTTTCTGTAATAATTAGTTTGATAGCGCCTCCGTAAGCTCTTAATATAATTAAATGCACAGATTCTCTGAGGCATATTATCCTTATGATATTTAATTTTTTCTTATTACTATATTTTTATCTACCTTTTCAAATTGCGCTTAATCCAACGCAGGGTGTTGATTTAGCTTCGATAAGGATTTTTATTTTAATCCTATTCTTTTTTTGGGCTTATAGTAAGATAAAAAATAAGAAAAAAATAATTTTTGATTCTCAAGCAAAAGCAATTCTGGTTTTTCTTTTTTTGAGCATAGTTTCTTTGTTTTTTGCCCAAAATTATCTTTGGGCGGTAAGAAAACTAGCCTATTTGTTTTCTATTTTTCCGCTTTATTTTGTGGCGAAAGATATTTTAATTAACAAGGAAAGGGTGATAAAAACCCTAAAAACAGTGGTTTTATCCGGCACCCTAGTTTCAATTATTGGAATCATCCAATTTTCTTCGCAATTTTTCTGGAGCCACGAGGAAATTTCAAATTTCTATTTCAATTTTATCGGACCTATTTTCTGGGGAGAAAATTTGGCGCAAATGGTGGCAAGGCACCCAAGTTTTTTAGTGGGAGTTTCTGGGCATAATTATTTTCGCTCAATTGCAATCTTCCCAGACCCACATGCTTTCTCACTATTTTTGGGAATGGTACTACCTCTTTCCGTGATACTATTTTTTAGTTCAAGAAAAAAAGTTTTTTGGACGTTTTCTTTTGTAGTTATTTTTATAGCAAATATTTTGACTTTTTCACGTGGTGGATATGTGGCGATAGCTGTAGGAGCGGCCACTTTCCTTTTTGTTTTTTGGAAAAGAATGATGTGGAAACATAGAATAGCGTCGGGTTTGGTGGTGATATTTTTTGTTTTAATGTTTTCGGTTCCTGGTCCGGTTTCACAGAGATTTGTTTCAAGTTTTGATTCACAGGAGGGATCAAATATGGGAAGGATTGCGATGTGGCAAAAATCCTTGGAGATAATCAAGAAAAAGCCGTTTTTTGGCACAGGAATCGGAAATTTTTCTCTAGAAGTAGACAATCAGATAGGTTATAGAAATCCAATTTATGCACATAATACTTACTTAGACATTGCAGTTGAAACCGGCATATTGACTAGTTTGGTTTGGATTTTTATTTTATTTATAACGCTTTGGAATTTTTGGTTTTTTTCTAAGAGAGATATGGCCTATGTTGGATTTTTTTTGAGTTTGGTTATTTTTAGCGTTCATTCTATTGTAGAAACTGGTCTTTATTCCCCTATTATCCTTGCTTTGTTTTTGATTATTATCAGCTTTTATCCAAAATATGAAAAATAAGAAAATACTGGAAAATCTAATTTATTTGGCAATATTCTTTACCCCGCTTTATTTAGTGAAGATTAGAATAGGGTTTTTGCCGACGAATATTTTGGAAATAATAATCGGAATAATTTTTTTACTCTGGGTTTTTAGCTATAAGAAAGAAATAAAAGTCAGCGAGTTTTTTATTGAATATAGAAAGTATGTTATTTTTGGTGGAATAATGTTTTTGGGAATTTTGCTTTCAACTTTTTTCAGTGGAAATCAATTGCAATCATGGGGCATAATAAAAAGTTGGTTTTTTATGCCGTTAGTTTTATTTTTTCTTACTTGGAATATAATAGAAAAAGAAAAAATAAATCAGATTTTTCTAGTCTATTCTTTGTCTGCGTTTTTTGTTGCCCTAATTTCTTGTGGATATTATATTGCCAATTTCCTTACTTATGATAATCGATTAACTGGAATATTTAACTCTCCAAATTATTTGGCGATGTATTTGGCACCAGCAATTATTATCTTTATTTTTCAAAAAAATAAATTTAGAATTGGATATTTCTTGTTTTTAATTCCAATACTAGTGGCATTGTTTTTAACCTATTCTTACTCCGCTTGGTTTTCGGTGATTATATCGCTTATAGTTATAGTTTTAATGAAAAACAAGAATATTTTTAAGAAATTAGTGATAGTAGGAATAATTATTTTGGTACTTTTTCTTTCGCAGTTAAATAATAAAAAATTAACAGATCTGTTGTCCGCTAATCCTCGCTCATCACTGGCTTCTCGGATAATGATTTGGCAGGCTTCGCAGAAGATGATTGAGGACAATTTTGTTTTTGGTGTTGGACCGGGTAATTTTCAAAAAACTTATTTAGAATATCAAAAATTCTTCCCACTCTATTTGGAATGGGCAGTGCCACATCCAAATAATTTATACTTAACTTGGTGGCTTTCTGGTGGGGTATTGGGCATTGGTGGCTTTTTGGGTTTGGCAAGTTTATTTTTACGAGATGTTTTCATAAAATCAAAAAAAGAATCTAATCAGATTCTTCTTGTGGCTTTAGGAATAATGTTAATTATTCTAATTCATGGAATTTTTGATACAACTTACTTCAAAAATGATCTAGCGATTATTTTTTGGTTGAATTTTTTAGTGTTGAAATAAGTTTGGGGGCTTGTGTATTTGTTTATATCAAACGCACTTCGGCACGAAAGTTTTTTTGTAAAATAAAATCCCGACAGTAATGCGAGATAAACTAAAATTAATATTTTTTGCAATGCCTACGTATGCTCTTGATATATCCAAATACATAAGCCCCCTTAAAATTAGAGGGTTATTTTGTATAACTTCTTGTCTATTTTATTCACAAAGAAAAGTAAACTTTCATCGCTATTAAGAAAAAATTCAGAAGCATCGAATGTACCTGATATGTCGCTAGTTTCTACTAAGCGATTTTTTTCTCCTGTAGTAGTGTCTATTTTCCAAAAAGTATCTGTAGTAGTGAATTTTCCAGTTTTATAATCATTCGGCAAGATAGAGTTCTCCGGAATGTTTCCTGGGAGAGCGCAAAAAATTGTTTTGTTATCTTTGGACCAAACACATTTGGAAACAAATGTTGGCAAGCCGAGATTTCTATATTCCCCTCCATTATAATTCATAACACCAAGTTGTATCTTTGTACCACCCTTGACGTCTGTTTGGCTGACTAGGACATGACTTCCGGAATTATCCCAAAGATAATCAGTGCCGAAACTTTCCTGATATAGAGTTTTTGTATCTTCTCCGATGAGAGAGGCTGTTTGAAAAAGGGTTGGATAATAGGCGTCGCCATTGTTCCAAAAAGAAATCAGACCCGAGCGAGGAATTTGTAAAAAGGATATTTTATCGTGAGGTAAGTCAAGAATTTTTTTCCAATTTTTTCCATCCGCATCAGAAACATTCAATGAACTTTTTTTATTAACCGGATCATAATATTTATAAATTATTTTTGATGATACGGCTTGCCAGGAAACGGCTGTGATATTGCTATTAAGAGGTGAAATCTGATTGTTTGTAGTATCAAAAACTGAAAAATTATCACTTCCCCTTAGTAATGCTTTTAATTTGTCTGGAGACCAAAGAACACTAGAAGGGTTTGTGATTTTTGTTTCACTTAATTTTTTCGGAGCGCTTCCAATAAGATCAACCTCATTTAATTCTCCGGAAGTCCCAAAATACCAAATTTTATCGCCAGAGCTAGAAAGAGTTGGTGAAATAGTTAATTCTTGAGAAACAGTGGATATTTTTGCGCTGGAAAAAGATGGAATTTTTGGCAAATCTTGTGAGAAAGAATTATTCAGAGGAAGGGTGGTATCCTTTTTTGTCTCGGTTTTTTTGAAAGACAAAACATAAATTCCCCAAAAAAGTAGGGATAGAAAAAGGATAAAAAGTGAAAAGAAAAATATTTTTTTGAGAATGGACATAGAGAATTATTTAGTTGGGGTGGCAGAGCTTTGGGTACTGCAACTAAAAGTGTACCAATTATTAGCTTCTTCAACGCCTAGTTTGGTTTTGGCAGAGAGAACCCACATAATTACATTCACAATTAGCCAAGCGCAAAGCACTATAGTAAAGCCAGTGAGACTGGCAGTGAGAAAGGCTTTGGCATTTTTCATCATTTCTTCTGATCCGGAAGAAATTATATACATTACTCCTGCAATAAAAATTCCTACCGCCGCCACAGTGATGAGTAGCTTCAAACCAAAGGAGACAATGTTTTGTATACCGACAATTAGATGGCAAAGAGTACAAGCGCCAGTTTGATCACCAGCTAAATCTTTATCATCTACGCTTAGTCCGCAAGGCACAAGTCCAGCTTGCGCGGAAAAAATTGGCAAAAAAATTCCAAAAAATAGCAAAAAAACAGCGATTTTTATTTTAGTTTGCATAATAAATTTTAATAAATTATTGTTTTTTCATTACTCCAACACCCTTCCAGACATACCCGATTGTTTCATCTAGTTCGTCAGGTTTTACACAACATTGATATTTTAGAGTTCCTGGTGTATCTTTACAATCATTGCTTAGTGCAAGCCCCCCACTTCCGGTTGTTGCATAACCACTATTATATCCAGCTAGAATTTTTTCAACATTTCCTCCGTGCGCAGATTTATTATTGCTTATGTATTTGGCGGCTGATTCTACAGATAAAGCATCGCTGGCTAGTAATTCTTCGCAAGTTTTATGTGCGGTATCTTCCATGAGTTGCATCAATCCACAAGCTCCTGCATCGCTTTTCATTAATTTCCCACAGACGGATTCTATTTGAGCGATTGTTTTTAATATTTTAGGATCAACATCATATTGTTGGCCATAAGAATTAAAAAGAGAGTCATATTTATTGCAATTAGAATCCAAACTCATATTGGCTCCAGAAAAAACAATCGGAGAGGTTGATGATATATTAGGACAAGCTTCCTTATAGTATTTATCAGTACCTTCTTTTGTCCCGCCAGTTCCCCCAACTTCAGCTGTTGTGCCAGAAGTGCTTGTAATGCCTTTTAGGGGCTTAAATTGCACCAATTCTGGATTGATTGTGTAAAGTAGGACATAAGAAACTAGAGCAAGAATAAGTCCCGCAATAGCATCGGTGATAATGCCCTTAGCTTTTCCAGTTTGAGAATTATTGCCGGCAGAAGTGAGATACATATATCCGCCAATCATAATCATAAACATCGCGGAAGTTCCAATTGCCCACAGTCCGAATTTGTAGATTGCCATCAAATAAGCTGGGAAATCTTCAAGTTTACCAAATCCAGGAATTTCTTCCATCGGTGTGTATTTTCCTGGAATAGAAGAACTATTAACAGACGAATCATTTTTAGTAGCTGACAAAGGTTTTTTTGTGACATTATTATAGGATAAACTTACAAAATCATTGTTCCATAATTTTGCTCCTCGATTTGCACATTCTTGATGACAGGCATCATCACTAAGTGTTTCTGTAATAGGCTCCCCAACATCAACATGAGTCCATGAATTGGCGCAAGAACATGCTTCTGATATAGAAGGGATAAATAGGGTTATAAAAATAAGAATAGTTAGAATTTTTTGTTTTTTCATTTGATTTTACTTTAATCTTCTTCTCGCAAATTAATTTGGGGAGAAAACGAGAAAACTAGCTTAGTGATAAATAAAAGCAGAGAAATAGTCAGAACGATTCGAAGGAGGAATGCCAAGTACGCTGGAGTAGAAGAATAAATGGTGGCAAATATTTTTTTTGATTTAGCACGGGCAGTTGTGATGGGAGCATCTTGCATAGTTATAATTGCATCATCGGAAACTGCTTTTTCGTAAAACTGATTATATGTGACACCCCAAATAGCATTCAATGCTTTTTTGACGAGATTATTTCGCGTATAGAGCGTGCTAACGGAAATACTGTAACTTTCACCCTGGGTTTTTTTTGGTGGTAAGGTTAGAATTCCAGTGCTATCAATTCTGAAACCATACACGCTAGCATTGGCAGAGTTTATCGAATCACCGTCAATTACCCAATTTAAGTTTTCTGGTGAAGTGGAAAAACCAGTAGTAATAGCTTTTAATTTTATATTAGAATTATTGAAAGCCCAAAAATTTAGTAAGCTGTAATCATAAAATGAATTACCATTAACATCAAAATATTTTCCCAAAACTGTTTGATTGCAGGTTGTTGTGTTAGCGGAAAGAATAGTAATTTCCGGATCAACCACTTGAAAATTTCTACTGATATTTATTTTTTCTCCAGTTTTATTGGTAGCAGTTAAGTTTACGGTATATTGTTCCCCAACTTCTTTGAGAACTGGAAAATAGGCGGTATTAATTTGCTTTTCTGGGGCACAACCTTCAAAAAAACAATAAGGATAAGAAAAGGGCTTGCCGTCAATAGTCCAAAGAAAATCAGGATTAGTTCCTGTTGGAAAGTTTTCTGCTGGAACGGATATTGCAACAATTTGATTTTTGGTTACAGGACAAAGAGCTTTTTCAAGAGAATTGTCTTTGCAAATTTCATTTCCTAGGGCAATTTTCACACGAGATAAGTTGTCAGGATCAATAGTCGGAGTGTCAGTTAAGTTTGTTGCTGAGATAGTGTAGGCACCTATTTTTTTTTCAGTAGAGTTTATTGGAATAATTATATCCTGAGTGTTTTTGCGGGGATATTCTTCACCAGTATTTTCTGTGACAGTCAGAACAACTTTGAGATACTTGTTTGTTTCTGGTAGACCTAATTTAAATTTGAAAGTGTCAATGCCTAAACCAACCGATTGAGTGGATTCAAGTAATGCAGGTTTTAAGAGAAGTGTCCAATTGTCAGTAGCAATATCTGTGCCAGCATAAACTTTCCAGTCATACTGCAAATAATTAGCATCCTTGGCGTTAGAGATAGAAGAATTGATGGTAAGTAGGTCGCCATCACCTTCGACGCCAGAGGGGTCATTGATGGGATTGTTGGGTGAATAAGAAAGAGCAATGTCTAGCTTATTGCTCCCAGGCGTGTTTTCTTGTGGAGAAACTAATGAGTCATATAAAAATTTATCTAGATCACTTGGTTTTTCGATATCACCATTGTCAATTTCGAAATCATCAGGAGAAAAAATTTTTGTAGAATAGGTAATAGTTGGATTAATAGGGTAATCAGGTTCACCATTTCCATCATCATCCTCATTTTCCCCTACATCAGTATCACTCACCAAGGCTTGAGTAGTAGTAATTCTTGTGACTTTATGCATTGTGACGGTGGTTTTGATATTGGCTACGCCATTGACAATTTTACCTTCGATTTCCTGAAGAGTTGTTTTGGTAAGAGTAATAGTGTTGAGTCCATCGATAGTAGTAGAAATAATTTCATCTAGGGTATTGGGATAATCATCATTTTTGAGTTCGGCAGAAAAGTCATCCGTATCTGATCCTTTGTTCATTGCCCACATCGTTTTATAGGAAGAATCCTCCGTTGGAGGGGCATCAATAGAAACTCCCTCCACAACTACACCAACCTTGTCGCCTTTTTGATAGTTCCAAGAAAAGCTAGAGATACCCAGTCCTGCTACATTGGCTTCATCAGGATGACCATTATTAGCTGTGTCATTACTATTTGGGTCAGTTTGCCAAAATTTTTCTTCATCTCGGCCAAATTTTCCATCCCCCGTTTCTGCATTTTCAGCATGAGGGAAGAGATGACTTTCTTTTCCACTGCCACAATCAATTTCATATTCCTTGCCAGATGTTATATCTTGAATATAGCAATAAGCGAGCTTGCCTTTTTGATCATTGCCACCAGAAGAGGCAAGATAACCATCATTATCAGTGGAATTTTCATAAATATCATCAGAACTCGCAACAAAGCCACCGCTAACAATCATTCGCATGGCTTTTATTTTATAATCTTTGATATCAATGGCGTTATCATTATTGAGATCGCACTTATCTAATTTTTCACTTTCACATTCTCCCTCATCACACCTTTTTTTGCACTCAGCTGTTCTTAGAAACCAAGTATAGTATAAATCTTTGGAATCGTTCATGAAGTATGTTGGTGACGCAGTGACAGTAATTTTTTCTCCTTCACTTGGGTTGGTAGGAGTGAAAAAAAGTGAAACCTGAGGAGGTGTTTTCTTTAGTGGGGCAACATTAGCGACTTCAGTGAATGATTTTACGGTTGATGCATCAAGTCCATATTCGCTTAATATTTCATTAGCAAGCATCCCTGGACCTGATATCCCCCAGAGTTTGCCGACATTGCTAATACTGGTACCTGCTTGGGTTGTTTTGGCTTGAGAAAAAAGCAACAATCCAATAAGAAAAAATTTGAGTACAGAATAATTTTTTTTGAACTTTTTGTTTTTCATTTCAAATGATATATTATAAAACTGTCTAAAATTATAATTGAAAATAATGAAACAATCCAAGAATAAAATATAGAGCGACTCTTATATACTATTATACCAGAAAAAAGAGAAATTGCGAGTGTCGGCGCCATTTGCCAAAAAGAATTTTCTGTGGGGATAATAATTAATATAAAAATAATAAATTGCAAAAAAATTGAGAAGACTCCTATTTTTTTAGAAAAATAGAGCAAGATAAATCCACGCCAGAAAAATTCTTGAACAAAAACAAAAAGATTAGCGAGAATAAGTTCATAGAGCAGAAAAACCCAGAAATTATGCACAATGTAGGATGAAAGCAAATAGTTTTTTTTGAAATCAGTATATGAATATAGTAGAAAAAAAGTCAAAAGAGTGGCTAGTAACATTAAAATTCCCCAAAAAACCCCAGCTTTTTTATCGCCCAAAGTCAAACCAAAATCAGAAATTTTTTTCTTGAGAATTAATTTATAATAAAGAATAGGGACAATAACTAGAAAAAAAATATTGCGGGTAAGAAGTTGAGCTGAATTTTTCACTGGGAAAAAAATTGACAAGGCCAAACAAAAAATAATCACCAAGGAAGTGATGATAGTTTCCTTATTTTCAATTAAACGAGAGGATAATTTTCTTTTATGATAATACCGCATTGATTTTTATAATTGTCATCCTCGCACCCGCTTTCGCGAGCATAAACTCCTGCGGGGATCTAGTCTCAAGTTAATAAATTTTTACACTGGATTCCCGTTTCCACGGGAATGACAGAGATTTTTAAGCGTAGCTTTCTTGCTCTGCATAGCTTTGCTCGAGTTTTTGAGCGTTCTTTTTTCTTTTTTTCAAAACTACAATATACATAGCTACTACTACGCCGGTGGTTGCAGGAAGAAGACTTATCGCAGGGAGCATTTCTGTAATAGTTCCGCCCAAAAGCAAAAGCAGAATACTTATTCCGCCACCTCCACCAGCCAGAACTCCAAGCATTACCATAAAACCGATAAAAATGAAAATTAAAATAGTCATAATAACCACAAGAGCGTAACCTACGCCAGTGACCTGAAAAAGACTCAATAAATCATTTAGTGAAGCAGCAGCAAGGGCAATGTAAAAAAACACATCAGAAGATTTTCTTTGAGAAAAGAGAGAGGTAGATTGGATAATCTTATTAGCAGCAGCTATGTTTTTTATTGGATTAGCAGCTAATTTTTCTCTGGCTCGTTCTTTTTCCTCAGCTTCTTTTTGTCGAGCTTCTTGAGCCTCTTGTTGATTATTTTCTAATTCTTCTTTTTTTTGTGGGTCGTACATGATATTTTTTAGTTCACATTAGTACATTCGTAAAAATTCGTAATTCGTAGAGAAATCTTATTCTTCCTCGAAATCTTTCTTGGCCCTTTCAATTTCTAGCATTTGAGCTGGGTCAGTGGTGATTATCTGGTCTTCTGAATAGGAGGCTACTACTTTGATGGCAACATGATTAGTGCCGGCGAAAAAAATTCCTTCTCCGACATTTGATTCAAGAAGTAGAAATTTTTCCTGATCAGTCAGATAGAATGTTTCACTAATCACATCCACCGCCGCTGGGGATTGTTTTAGAAGCAATTGAATAGAAGAATTAGTGACAATAGCTTTGCCGTAGCGTGAGCTCAAAAAGTCATTAACATCTTGAGTTACAGTAGTGAGGCCGGTATAATATTTTCGACAACGTTTAGCGATGCCAAAAAGGAAAGAAGCGGCGTCATCATATTTCATCATTACCCAAGCTTCATCAGCTAAGACCAGTCTTCTTTTGAGGGTGGTTCGCATTTCGTTCCAAATAAATTGCATTACCATATACATAGCAATTGGTCGCAGTTCCTCTTCCATGTCGCGGATATTGAAAACCATCATCGGATTATCCACTCTTACGTTAGTAATGTTATTTAAAAAACCAGAGAAAATTCCTTCAGTATATTTTTCCATACGAATAGCCAAATTTTCTCCTCCATCCATACTGCGCAAAATTTGATAAAGATCGGACATGGTCGGATAAGATTCTTTATTGAGAGAATTGAAATTGGTTTCGGCTGAAATATCGCGAACAGCATAAGTTTCTCGAATAGCTCGGCCTAAAATCGAATCTTCTTCTGGAGTAATGTTTCCGAGCATAATGTGCAAAAGTCCAAGAAGATTGGCGATATTATTGCGAAGGACATCTTCCGGATCTTCATCTTCTTTGATATGTGGAAGGTCAAAAGGATTGATATGATTGTTAGAATTGAGAGAAATTTTTATGAAAGTTCCCCCGACTGTGTCGCAAAGATGCTTATATTCATTTTCAGGGTCGATAATAATCACATCAGTTCCCATCATAAGTGAACGCAAAACTTCCAATTTTATAGTATAGCTTTTTCCAGCACCGGATTTAGCAAAAACTACCATATTGGCATTTTCCATTTTGAAGCGATCGAAAATAATCAAGCTATTATTGTGGCGGTTTATCCCATAGAGGATGCCTTCATTAGAAGAAAGAGTGGAAGAAACAAAAGGAAAAGTGGTGGAAAGAGGCGCGCTGTTCATACTAGAGCCTATGTCTAGTTCGTCATTAGCTAACGGCAAAGTCGAATTGAAACCTTGTTCTGATTTGAAAATAGCTGGTTTCACATATACTAGTTGAGCTTCTAGGATGGCTTCAATTGATCGGGTAATGTCAGAAAGTTCTTTTTCATTTTCACCGTAAGCTGTGATATAGAGTCCAAAACGAAAAAACTTTTCTGTGCCTTGTTGTAGATTGTTTCGCAATTCATCAATATCTTGAATGGCAGTTTCAAGGGCGGGATCGCGAATCATACCTTTCTCTTGTTCGATATGGATTTGTGATTCAACTCGAGTGGCATTTTTTTTGAGATCCTTCAGGATGTCATAAGTTTCGATTGGGTGAACAAACATTGAAATGTCAATTGGCAAATCAATGTTTATTATTGGAGAAAACCAATTGCTATTGAGAAATCTTGGATAGGCCACCACAAAAATAGTCTGCGCCAGAGTTTCTCCAACACGGATAAATTTCGGCATTATTTTTATTGCAGCTGGTGCCAAAAGGTCATTGAGACGTGAAACACCTTCCTGATAGTATTTTTCACCTTCAAGAATCGCATCGGTTTTAGCGGGTGTGGTATCGGTATTTTTTTTAAGAAAATTAAGCATCTATGTTTTTTATGTGTTTTATTATTTACGAAAATACGAATTAAACTAAATTACGAATTCGTACTTTCGCTAGATTCGTATTTTCGTAAATTTTATTGTAATTCTAACTTCTCTACATTTTTCAATTCTGAGGCGTTGAAAATTTCTGGGTTGTATGAATTGAATAGTAGTTCAATGAGTTCTTCAGTTTTGAGTGGGGCAATGCGCAGTCCGATACCAGAAAGAGCGGCGATAATATGATCGACTCTTTGAAAAAGCTGATTTTTGTAGGTTTCAAAGTTCTCATTTTTTTCGATAATATTTTTTTGTGGATTCATAAGGCTACCAAGATTGGAAAAAAAGCCTTTCTCTTTGTTCTCAATAGGGGAAAAAGGTACGATAATATAGAAATTCTTTTCCATAATATTGGAACCACTAACCAGTTGTTCGATGAAATTTTTATATTCAGATAACTGCAATCGCAAAAGTTCGCTGGGCTGATTCTTTTCTTTAGTAGTGACATAATTAAAATAATTTCGCATATCTAATTTTCTTGAGCTCACAATAATTTGAATAGGGAAATCTACAGAATTGAGAAAATTTTGGTATTGATTGATGATAGCCTCTTGTTCTTGGGTTGATTTCAAGTCAAAGTTGATGGCAGACACAGCTAAAACAGAACGCAATGCGCCTGATTTCAAAATAACCGTGTCATCCTTAACTTCAGCTACGTCTAAATATTTTTGAGTCGGTGAAGATGACGGTTCGGTGGAAAGTTTTTTTGAATGTAATATTTCCATAAACTTATTTACGAAAATACGGATTAAACTAAATTACAAATTCGTACTTTCGCTAGATTCGTATTTTCGTAAAGGATTATTTTCGATTTAGTCTTTCTGTTAATTCTTTTATTTTTTCGTTATCTAAAACTTTTCTTTTAACAACAATTTCTTCTTTGGGTTTTTGGATTTTTTTGGCTACTTTCATATTATCATAATATCGCTTCCAAACATAGACCTTGGGCTTGAGAAAAAAATTGACACCTGACATCAGAAAATTTAGCAGGGGTTGATTGTACGGTCGGTAAAATGCCAACGCACCAAAAATGGCCAGTGTGACGATGGCAACAGGAATAAAGGTGGAGAAAACCAGTGTGCTCCAAAAAATCAAAAGCAAAATTCCGGCAATTCCAAGCCAGCCAAGTTGCTTGGCTGTAAGCGGACCGACGATTTTATCTTCGATGTCGATGAATTGTGGCACATTAAAAAGCATTTTGTGTGTTTGGTTAGTTGTTTATTATTTACGAAAATACGAATTAAACTAAATTACGAATTTGTACTTTCGCTAGATTCGTATTTTCGTAAATTATTATTGTTTGTCTTTTAAATTAACTATATTCCCTGGTGGAACATCTGTTTTTCGCAGATTTTGTGAGGAAATACGCATTGGTTGCGGGACTGGAGTTGGTTTTTGGGGTTGTTGAATTGGCTGAGGCTGAATTACTTGTTTTTCATAGGGCAATTTTTGTGGAGAACTGAAATTGATGTTACCGGCATTTCTGTTTTCTGTAGTTATTCTTTCTTCTTTGAAAATATCTTTTGGTTGATCGGATTGTTTTTTAGCATTATAAATTTCTGAAATATTTCTTTGCGGTACTTGAAGTTGCGGAGTGTTTATTCTTGCTTGTTGATTATTATTTATTGTTCGTCGTTCGTCGTTCGTTGTTCTCTGATTATTGTTCATTGCTTTTTGTTCATTGATTTTTGTTTCGCGTTTTGGAAAAATAACTTGTTTGGTATTGACATTCACATCCACCAAAGAATTTTCATCGTAAGCTTTCAGAATGAAAGAAAGTCTTTCGCGATCATTGGAATTTAGTATTTTAGAATTGTCATTGCGAAATAAATATGTTCCGCGATCCATCGCGCTGTGGGATTCAAAGCCGAGACTGAAAGTATAGTCGGAAAGCCAATTATTAATTGACGGTCGGACCGGTTCTGGAAAATTTTTGAGTTTGATGCGCATTGAAGTTATTAACTGTTCACCAAGTTCAGGAAATTTTTTGAGGACGTCGGAAAGCGAAAGATGTTCAATTTTTGTTTGATCTTCTAGATTACTTAAAATAGGATCTTGAGGAATAAAATTATGTAAGGTTTGCGATTGTGTAGAAGAAAGATTTTGTGATGATTGATGATTAGAGTTTAGGATTGCATTAAGTGCTGGTCCAGTGGCCGGTAGGGTGGTGACAAGCAGGTAGTCATATGTGTTAATAAGTTCTTTAAGCCGGCCTTTTTCAATTGGGCTTAACGCCATAGCATTTCGACTGGTGTTTACGAAATCAACTGAAGCGGATAAATTTCTGGTTTTGACATCATGAGTTTTTTCAAATTCAGTTATCCATTGTCCAACTGTGAGCAGGCCTAGCTTTTGTTGGTTTTCCACCAAAGCTCTTTTTAATTTTTTTCTAAGTTCATCACGCACAGAATAAGGAATGGAAAATAATTTAGCGGTTAATAAACCCTTGAAAAGTATATTAAAACTAAAAGCGTCAAGATAATTTTTTTGTAAAAGTTCAGATGCTTCATCATCAGATAAACTAGGAAAGGCAATGAATTTTAATTGTAGGATTAGAGAAGCAGGCAAACCTAAAGAGGAATTACTTTTCTTTAATTCTTTTAGGAGTTCAATTGCTTCTCCGGGATCACTTTCATCAATAATATTTTTTATTTTTTCAAAATCCATAATGATTTATTTGAGTAGTATTAAATTTTAAGGCTTCTTTTTTCCATTTTCCACGAAATATTTCAACGCATCGACCCATTTCTCAGCGATAGCTTTTTGCTCCGGAGAGATTGTTTTATTTTTTTCAAGCCTTCCGTTGGTGCCATCGGAGTCAGTTACCCATTCATCTTCACCCACTGTAGCAAGTTTTTCTATTTGTTTTAGCATGCCCTTAATACTTTCCTTTTTACCAATATGTTGATAGAAGGAAGCACTATGGCGGTCGACTTGATTGGTTATATTGCCTAAAATTCCACTTCTAACCATTTCAGTAAATTCGGCATTTATCTCAGTATCTCCATCTGAATCTTTTATTTCACTGGTAATATTATTTCTATGTATTTTTTTAACTAAATTTTGCACCTCATCTATGGTGGCTAATTTTCCAATGGCTGTTTTGGCTTGTTGCCATTTGTTTTCAGCATGAATAATATTCCCGTTTATATCATAACTTGCCCCTCCATGCCCAATGCCAACATTGCCAGCACCAATTTCTCCAAGATCTAGAATAAGTTTATCGATTTGTTTCTCATCTTCTCCGCATGACTCTAGGATTTTTCTTACAGCTTGATTTACATTCCATCCAGAAACACCAAGTTCTTTTTCATTTATCTCGAGATCTCTAAAGCATTTTCCACCAGGGAGAATCTTTTTATCAAAATTATTTCTAATATATCCCATAAGCTCATCTTGATCTCGATTAGAGTAAAGAATTCTGACAATTGCTTTCCAATCTCTTCGGGCAGATTCTTTATCGACGCCAGCCAACTTAGCTCCTTGACTCAATAGAACATTTGAATTTTCAGATATTTCTTTGAATTCTTTCGCTCTAGTAGCAACCAAGCGGTCCTTTTCTAATTGTTCGTAATCTGTTTTTGTTCCTTCAAATAATTTATTCAAACGATCCCGCATCCTTCCTTTAGATGGACCAAAAGCGCGTTCCTCCAAGTCCTTGGTGCGTTGTTTCCACCCTTCCTTAAAAACAGTAGGACTTGCCCACCAAAAATGTTTAGAATTAGCAACTCCTCGCTCGGCTTTTTTAGCTAATGTAATTCCTCCCCATTTGCCAAATTTAACTGGTAAATTCATAAGCTTTCTTCCTTGCCCGACGACGGCGCCTGCGCCGTGGATGCTCATAGATTGGGCAATGCCGAGCCCCATCCAAAGGATGACGATGGGGATGGCGAAAAAAGAGTAGGATGCGATAATTTCAGAAGTTGCAGAATTTTCCCCAGCGATTCTTGTCATTTCCCCATCACCAAGTCTGCTTATCGTTCCCATCATACTAGAGGCAACATAAAGCATAAAAATCATAATCGGTCCAAAAAAACAATAACTAAAAAGTTTATTCCACCAATCACCGGAATATTTAGCTAGTGGTGGAATAGCGGCGCCGATAAAGGCTAAAGAAGAAAAGATAATTAGAATTGCCAAAGCAATAGTACGAATAACAAACAGTACAGCGATGGTGAGAAATGTGACGGCTAAAATAAAAACAAAAACTACCGCCGCTAATAAATAGGAGGTATCAGCACTAATTTCTGCTGTGAGCATATCTGCTATGCCAGCACTTTGTGTCATATCAACAAACCAGCTTGCTGATGCAGCTTTGTCGTGTATCGTTAAAGCGCCAATGAAATAGTACATCATCATATTAGAAACATCGATGATGAAACGAGAAATTGGAAAACTAAAATTGACCAAAAGTGCCATAATCACAATGGTGAGGAGTGTTTTTTTATAACTATATTTATCAATCTGAAAAACAGTGGCGAAAGCGGAAAAAAGCAGAAACATTATAAAGGAAACATTCAAAATATCACGCACCATTGTCCAAGATTCGTAGACTACTGAATTGCTAATTACAGAGGTGATATTTTCTGGTTTGATTATCCAACCAAAAAGAGTAGCTGAAAGAGAAAGAAGAAAAACCAGAAAACGCAAAATATAAAGAAGAAAACAATTAAGCCAAGCTCCAGGGCCAGAGGTAAGTGCGCTCCAAGTGCCACCGCAGACATCATTTGGTTTTATATCTGCAGGTTTTGTTTTTATTTCTGTAGGTATTCCAAGTACAGTTTTACTAGTATTTTTCCAGAAGCATTTTTCTGCAGTATATAAAGGGGCTGAAAGTGTACTCTTGCAATTTTCACAAGAAGTAGCGTCACTAATGGGAATTCCAAGGCAAAAACATTCTCCCATATCAGATGAAGCCACTCCAGAACAATTGATTGTATCCGCCGCCTCCACCCTCTCCCCTTTCCCAAACCCAAAACCAATCGCCAAAACAAAAATTGCGATTAGAAGGAATTTTTTAGTTTGAGTTTTTATTTTCATTTCCGTAGAGACGCGATTTATCGCGTCTGGTGTTTATATTGTCGCGTCTTGTGTTGTTATTCGCGTCTGATGTTTTGTGCGCTTTGTAATTATATTTTTTGGCTTATATTGATAATGTTTCAGTAACAATGTTTCAGTCGCGATAAATCGCGCCTCTACAATCTTACAATACAATATCCCCAGCTGATTTTTTTATATCATCGACTGTTTGCCCGGAATTTTTCACGGCATCCACTCCAAATCTAGCGGCTGGGCCGTAGGTAGTCATAGCCTGATTGGTGGCGTTGGTATATTTGGTTACGCCGGCGGTGGCTTTGGCGGTTTTGGAGCGAATACTCACAAATCCTTGTGTAACTGTTCGACTAATCATTTGGGTGACCAAGGCGGTGGCAACTTCTGGAATACTGGAAGCGGCTGCTAGAAGTTTGTTGGGCATATCTTGAGTATTGGCCATTAATTCTTTGGTTAAGATGCCAGCTGTACCAGGAAATCCTTGATTAGCCACTGCTTTTGCTTGAGCAGTAAACCGCTTATCTTCAAGAACTCGCCGTTTTTCAGATTCTACAGCGATATTAAAACTCCAAGGATTGTTGACACCGGAAAGATAGAGTTCCATATTTTTGAAATTTCCACCTTGAAGCATCTGTGATGGGTCACCTTCGTAGGTTAATCTTTGTTGCTTGGCGTTGCCTAATACTCCTGCTAATTGTCCAAGTTGGGCGCCATAATTAGCCGGACCGGAAAAACCTTCAGTGGAATAGAGCGAAGAAGAATTTCTTCCGCGAGTCATTTGGCTGATATAGTCATTCATATAGAGGTTGGTTTCGTTCATTGGTTCATCGATAAGGTAAGACTGCCAATTAATGATAAAAGAGGGTTCGCCACCTGCGCCGTGCCCTGCTAGCATGTCGACTTGCATATTTAGTCCCAAAACAGCTTGTTGTTTCATGGTACCGACTTGAAGTCCGTTTATCATATCTTCTATCAACATTAGTCCTTCCATAATGCCAGGATCAAGTCCAGGAATCCAAGCTGATTGACTCTTGGGCACACCACTAAAACAAAAAAGCATTAATGAAAAAACTGTCAAGATTATTTTTTCTGCAATTTTATTTTTATTCGATCTCATAAGTTTTTTATTCTTCAAAAATATCTATATTAATGCCCTTGTCGTTTAATTGGTTTTGAATATTTTCAGAGTCAATTTCATAATCATTCATTTTACTCTCAATTTCATTATAAAAACCATTTAAATTTTGCACAAAAGTTGCAATTTTGGAATAATTAGCTAAATTTGACAGCGGATCGCTAGGATCAAGCTTGATTAGATTTTTCAAGCTTTGAGCATAAAGACCATATTGCAAAGCTTTTATTTGTGTATCAATCATATCCTCCGGCACTTCTACCTCCGTAAGTTGTTCATAAATTTTTTGACCACTTTGGCTAAGATCAGCTAGATTGGCTGGATCACCAGAAGACAAAGAAGAAGCAATTTGAGTGACAATTTGACTTATCACGGCATTTGTATCTGAAGCAGAAGTTAGAGGCCTCGGGGAATTACTAGTGAAGATATAGAGAATAGAAACGAAATAGTTAACGGCATCTGCTTTCATTTTTTCTTTGGCTTTTTCTTTGCTCAAATTGCCATAATTTTGTTTTAGGATTTTTATCTCATCTTTAGAAATTTCGGGTAATTCATTATCAAAACTTTTACCATTCATAATGGAATCAAGAATTTCTTGAACTTCTTCCATACCAACTTCTTGATCTTCTAGATTATTTTGACTAGTTAGAGTGGATATCTTTTGAGCTACTTCCTGAGTTAGATTGGTCTTTTCTTCTAGGTCGCTTGAATTGTTTTCAATACTCTCCCCTTTGACGGCTGAAGTTGGTGAGGTAATAATTTTGTCTCCTGGAGCCTTTTTTAGTGGGTCATAGCCAGCCTTAATTTCGGCGCCGTCGCTATAACCATCGCCATCGGTGTCAGCTTTTTGTGGATCTGTTCCATAGGTTTTTTCTTCGGCGTCAGTGAGACCATCTTGGTCAGAGTCGAGAAAAATATTCTTTGTGCTATTGGAATTTTCTGTGGCGCTCACAAAAAAAGCCAAGCTTAAACACAATAAGCTCACTAGTATTAGGAGGGTTGCATTAATATTTTTTAGTTTCATATTTGCAAATAAATTATACCACAAAAAATGTAAAAATAAAAATAAAAATGTGGATAACATTTGGCAATAGACTTTTCTAAGATTTTTTGCTAAATTGAGTATGCGAATAAGTATAATTTATGAATAAGCTTAAAAAAATAGAAAATTTTCTAGAGGGGTTATTTGAAAAAAAAGTTAGTCTTTTGTCTGGGACAATAGCTTTTTTGAGCATTATTTTTGTTAGAATTTTTATTGAACAATTTTTGGCTTTATCCAAGCCAATATTGCCCTATGAAGTTGTGATTGAATATGTGCAAAGCTTCTATTTTTTCTCTTTGGCAATAATTCTTATCTGGCTTGTGCTAAGTCTTATTTTGAAAATAAAACCGCAGAAACTATCTTTTATATTTGTTTTTGCACTGCTTTTTGTGCCGTTTCCTCCGCTTATTGATATAGCTAAGACTGGAGGAGAGGCTTATTGGAGTTTTTATCTTTTTAGCTCTCCGTCTGAGCTGTGGCTTCAATATAGAACTATTTTTGGTCATTTACCGAGTGCGATTGTTTATTTTGGAACTAAAATAACTTTTCTGGGGGTTATTTTCCTACTATCTTTTCTAATCTGGCTTAAAACGAAAAACTATCTTAAGACAATAGCTGGCGTTATTATAATTTATTCAATACTGTTTTTTATGGGAGGCTTTCCTTCCTTTTTTTATTATGGCTACAATCTAATTTCTGGGAAAAAGATTTTTTTGGAAATAAAATCTTTTGAAATTTTTGAATTTTTTGGTTCACCTGGGATGATCTTGGGAATAAATTTTCAAAGCTTCAAATATGCAGTAGCTTACCACTTAAATTCTATCTATTTTATAATATTAATTGTATTGCTTACAATCTTATTTTGGCGCATTGATCGGCAAAAATTTATTGCAGTCTGGAAAAATGCTCGTTTTCCTCAACTTTTCTATCACAGCGGACTTTTTCTTATCGGGATTGCTATTGGAGCGCTAAATTATCCGCATAATTTGCGATTTGATTTATTTTCTATTTTGGCTGTTTGTGTGCTACTTATTAGTATTTGGCTTTCTTGGTTGGCGTCAATCATACCAAATGATCTTAATGATTTTGAAATTGATGCTATTTCTAATCCCGAGAGACCATTGCAAAAAGGAATTTTTTCGCGAGAAGAATATGCTCACTTAGGCTGGGCATTCTTCGTCCTTTCGATTATTGGTGCCATTTCACTCGGTTTTCCTTTTGCTGTGCTTTTGGTTGTCTATCAAATAATTGCCTGGATATATTCAGCTGAGCCATTTCGCCTTAAAAAATTTCCGATAATTGGAACGCTGATGAGTTCTTTGGCGCTACTGATGATTTTGTTTTTGGGGTATATTTTGATGTCGGATGGTCAAATTATTCATACGCTATCCAGTCGAATTATTTTTCTAATGCTTATTAGTGCAACGATTTGTTTGCCAATTAAGGATTTCAAGGACATTGCAGGAGATAGGCGGGATAATGTTTGGACATTGCCGGTTATTTTTGGAGAAAAAAAGGCGCGTCTGATTGTGGCAACGAATCTATTTATTTCTTTTATGCTTAGCGTTTTTCTTCTTAATGAGCTACGTCTTTTTTGGTGGGCGCTTATTTTTGGTACGATTGCTTTTTTAATTGTAGTGTCGGATAAAATAAAACCGCGCCAATTATTCTGGCCGGTTCTATTTGATATTTTTATTTACGGATTAGTTATGGTGAGGGTTTTGTTTTTCTGATGTTTTTGTCATCCTCGCGAATGCGGGGATCTAGTCGCAAAGTTTAATTTATTGCAAAGACTTAAAAATTTCATAAAGCTTATTCACTGGATTCCCGCTTTCGCGGGAATGACAAGGAGAGTTTTTTCCAATCCCCCACGCTCAATTCCTGTGCTCTTTGATTTGAATTTATTCCAACTTTTTTTAATTTTTCTTCTACTTCTTTCTTGTCGATTTTCAGGCTACTGGAAAGATTATTAACTAGTGTTTTTCTTTTGGCCGAAAATCCTGCTTTCACAATTCTAAAAAAATTTTTTCTATTTTCCTCCTCTCCCTTAGGGAGAGGATGTCGCGTACTCGCGACAGGAGAGGGAAATGGCGTAATTTTTATTACAGCCGAGTCCACTTCCGGCACTGGAAAAAAACTTTTTTTATCAACATAAAAAAGGAGTTCCGGCTTAGCATAATATTGTACACTTACAGCCAGAATACTCATTTGTCCAGCCCTGCCCCGTGGAATACTTTGTTTAATTTCATTTTTTATTAAATTATTTTTCTTAAAATTATTTTGAGTTTCTTTATTTTCAGTAGTTATTCCACGGGGTGAAGCACAAATCCTTTCTGCCACTTCTTTCTGTACCATTAGAATCATCTCACTAGGCGGAAACTCAGTTTCCAAAAAAAGCTGAATGATGGGCGAAGTAATATAGTATGGAATGTTGGCAACGACTTTGTAGCCAGAAGGACATTCGATGTCCATAATGGACATCGAATGTCCACGCAATATTTCCGGCAGATTTATCTTTAAAATATCAGCATTTATTATTTCTATTCTTTTACTATTGTTGTATTGTTTTTTTAATTTATTAGCCAGAATATTATCAACCTCTATAGCCAATATTTTGCTAGTATTCTTGAATAATTTTTCCGTAAGAACTCCTTCTCCTGGTCCAATTTCAACTACTAAATCAGTCGGCTTCAAATCAGCCGATTCAATTATTTTTTCCAGCACTTCATTGTCGCGTAAGAAATTTTGTCCTAATTTTGTTGGCATAAGGATAATTTTTAATTTTTTAAATTTTTAATTTTATAAATAAATCTTAATTTCCTAATTTTTAAACATTAGAGATTATTTAAAAATTATAAAATTAAAAATTTTAGTTAAGTATTTCTTCTACTTTTATATTATGGGCGATGCCTTGTCCTAGATTGGCTATTTTTTTGAAAGAATTATAACTTAAATCAATTATTCTCTCGGGTGATTGAGGACCATAATCATTAATCTTAACTATGGTGGATTTTCCATTATCTAAATTAGTAACCTTAGCATAGCCACCTCTGGAAATTGAACGACTAGCGTTGAGTTCTCCCCAGCTAGAAGCATAAAAACTAGCATGTCCTCGTTGAGCTTTTCCAAATTTCATATACGTGCCTTGAATTTCAATTTGAGGCACAGGATCTTGGGTGATTTTTTTCTCAAGTACAACGCGCGAAATTTCTTTGCCGTTCTTATATGTAATTTTATAAAGAATTTCTTCTACTCCCTTTTCTCCTTTTTGTTCAATTTTTTTCTCTCTCCATCCAAGCTTAGAATCAGATTTGGCAATTGTTTTGAAATCGAGATCCTCTTTTTCAATTTTTTCTTCTACATTAATTCGAGTGACAATAATAGTGGAATTATTTTCTACCGGATAACTTAGGCGCGGTTCAGTTTTGTCCAATCTCGTGAGAATAATATTATTTTCTTTCAAAGCTTCGCTGATATTTTTTCCTAGAGCATAGGTTTCAATTTCTTTCCCATCGACTTCAATTTTTATCTTAGCTGCTCTTCGAATTTCAATTTTTGAGCCGGAAAAAATTCTAGCATTAAGTTGCGGAATAATTTGATCATGTTCGCCAAGCGTTATATTTTCATCTTTCAGAAATTCCGAAACTGAATTAGTCGAAGTTGACGACTCAAAAAACAAACTATTGTCATTCAAGGAGATTATTTTTTGGGAATTTTCAACGTCCAGAACTCTATTGGGAGTTTTAAGAAAAAAATAAAAAATACCGTAAAGACCTAAAAGTACGATAAATATTGATAAAATTCTTCTTTTTTGGGATTTTTTTGGTATCATTTCCTATCAATTCTAAACTGAAAGGAGAAAAAATACAATCTATTGGCTATTCCGTCTTAAAGCGATATTGCAAAGCTTCGGCGATGTGGGCGGGAGCGATTTTTTCGGCTTCGTAAAGATCGGCGATGGTGCGGGCGACTTTTATTATGCGATAGTATGCGCGGGCGCTCAAGTGAAAATTGGAAACGGCTGAGCGCATAAGTTCCAACGACTCTGGTGATAATTTGCAAAAATTTTTGATTTGTTCGCTTTCCATTTCACTGTTAGAAATAGTTTTGGAATTTTGAAATCTTTCTTTTTGAATAGTGCGAGCTTTTTCGACGCGAATTCGAATGTCGCAAGATTTTTCTCCCAAGGTTGCATCTTCAGAAAGTTTTTCAAATTTAATGCGCGGGACTTCGACATGGAGATCGATTCTGTCCATAATCGGTCCGGAAATTTTTCGTTGATATTTTATGATTGAAGCCGGATTACATACGCAAGTTTTTTCTGGGTCAGTAGCATTGCCACAAGGACAAGGATTCATCGCGGCCACCAGAGTGAAGCGCGCTGGAAATTCCATAGTACCTTGAGCGCGAGAAATTGTGATGACGCCATCTTCCAATGGTTGACGCAAATTTTCCAAAACATTGCGAGAGAACTCAGGAAATTCATCTAGGAATAATATCCCGCGATGTGAAAGACTAATTTCTCCTGGGCGAGGAAAAGTTCCTCCGCCAACCAAAGAAACTGAAGAAGCGCTGTGATGAGGGGATCGAAACTGTCGTTTGGTGATGAGTGAATCAGAGCGTTTGAGTTGTCCCGCAATGGAAAATATCTTTGTCACTTCCAGGGCTTCGGGAATGGTGAGTTTGGGCAAAATCGAAGACATGGCTTTGGCGAGAAGGGTTTTTCCACTTCCCGGTGGGCCGTTCAAAATCACATTATGTCCTCCGGCAGCCGCAATTTCAAGCGCCCGCTTGGCATGTTCTTGTCCGCGAACGTGTGACATATCCACCATATAGTCATCATAGGAAAAAAGTTCTTCCAGATTTATTTTTTCCGCGGGAATAATTTTTTGTTCTCCGGAGAGATGATCGATAAGTTCGATGAGGGTGGAAACAGGAAAAATTTCTACGCCAGAGATGACAGAGGCTTCACTGACATTGTCTTTGGGAATGTATAATTCTTTAATGTTTTTTTCCTTGGCTAAAATTGCCATTGGGAGAACTCCCTTAATCGGTCTGACTTTTCCATCAAGCGACAATTCACCTAAAAATATTTTATCCTTGAAATCAAAAGATAATTGATTAGTAGCCAAAAGAAAACCCAGGGCAATTGGCAGATCATAAATAGGTCCTTCTTTTTTGAGATCGGCGGGAGCTAAATTGACAGTGACGCGTCCAGCGCGGTGCGGTGGCAAAAATCCGGAATTTCTAATGGCTGCACTCACACGATCTCTGGATTCTTTGATGGCAGTGTCGGGCAATCCAACAATATTAAATTGATGAAGACCGGCGGAAACTGTGTCCGCCTCCACCTCAACAATTTCACTTTTGAGACCAATGGTCGCAGCCGAAAAAACTTTTGAAGACATAAGCTCATGAAACATGAAGCACGAAACATGAAACAACCTAATTGGATTTTTGTTTCATGTTGTATGTTATATGTTGCGTGATTAAGATGATTACTCCTATTGTAATATAAATATCCGCGAAGTTAAATACCGGCCAGAATTTTAGGTCGATAAAATCGATGACGCAACCGAAATATAGCCTGTCAATTATATTTGATATTCCTCCAGATAATATTAGCAGTGCAATTATTTTACTTTGTGTCTTATAATTTGAAATTTTAAATTTTAAATTTGAAATTGATTTTAAATTTATAATTTTAAATTTCAAATTATAGATAAATAAAAATAAAGCAATTAATAATATAGCTGAAATAATTATATGCGGGCTTAATCCAAATGCCAAGTTCTTATTGCAAATATAAAATCCGCCTTTAGTGCGGATGATATATTTTGAAATCTGATCAAGTGAAATTAGAAATAAAAAACAAACAGTATAAATTATTTTTTTATATTTCCCCATTCGTGATTATTAGTGTTAATATTCGTGACTATTGGTGCTTAACAATCAAGACAAACCCGCGCGCTTGGATTGACACGCAGTCTTTCCAATGGAACATCCTTTTCGCAATTTTCACATTTTCCATAAGTGCCTTTTTCCATTGTTTCCAAAGCATCAAGAACATCTTGCAGTTGTTTTTCCAGAGAATTTTCTACGGATAGGTTCTGGGAATATTGATCCACTTCAGTGGCATTGTCATCTTTGTCAGTCCCAAGTTCCTCAAAAGAAGTTTCATAATCCCCTTCTTCTTTGTTTATAGGTTTTGCGATTCGTCCTAAGTTTTTTTCCAAATCTTCTTTTTCCTTAAGAAGCATAGCTTTCAATTCATCTAATGTTTTTTGGTCCAACGCCATAGGTTTATTTTTAAGAGTTAATACTTTTAGGGCTCACGCATTTGCTCACGTCAATATCTTTTCCGCAATCAAACGCGTAAGTCCTGACTTTTATATAATACAATTTTAGCAGAGAAAAACCTCGGTGTCTATCATAGACTGGGAATATGTTTTATTTTAGCTTCATTTGTCTCTTTATTTATCCAGACAGAGATTGCATCAAAGCGGTAGGGCTCATTGTTTAGATTTTTGATTCGCAGGTAAACGCCAGCAATTTTGTTGAGTTTTCTGAGTTTGGCGCTGGTAATATTTTCCTCCGGCAAGGTATTTTTGTATTTTTCGTAGTCTCTAGTCTTTACTTCCACAAAAACAACTTCACCATTTTTCAGTTCTTTGGCGATAATATCAATTTCCCCCAATCTTCTGCCAAGATTATTTTGAAAATTACGGTCTAGAATTTTGTAGCCATTATCTTGCAAGAAGTTGCTGGCGGCATCTTCGCCGAGGTTTCCTAAATTTTTAGTTTCATTAATCATAGGTATATTATAACAGATTTATAATTTACGAAAATACTAATCTAGCGAAAGTACTAATGCGGACTAACTTCCCCGTTTCTTTATTAGTATTGTTTGTACATTCGTATGGATTCGTAATTCGTAGGGACAAAAAAACACCCTCTTAAGGTGCCTCTAAAATATAACAAGATAATAAAATTCTCTAACTTCACCCGCCCGATTACGCATTAGGTATGGTAACCAGGCGCTTCAAACGCCCGAAATAAAAATTATAGGCTGGAAGCGCCCGGTGTTTGTCATGTATTAACATATAATACGGAAATTTTTTAGCCCGGGTGAGAGGCATCGAAATTATAATATATATGTATTTTATATACATGCCACTGTTTTTAATGTCTTTCTGACTTTTTTTAGACATTCTTCTTCTACCGTCCTCTGGCATTTAGCCTTTAAATTTAAAGAACGAATTTTTATTTTTTGTTTTTATTTTAATAAAAATTTTTATGATGTGTCCGCTTGAAAATATAGTTTGATTTATAATCTCAAGTGGACACACCAATTTTTGTTTTTGTTTTGGGGTCTCCAAGGTCAGAAATCTTGGAGCGATCTCGACGCGTTGGTCGGGATACTTGGACAGCAGAATAGTTTT